>JAIXRA010000139.1 GCA_027485465.1 Bacteroidota bacterium
CTAACAAGGCCTCCTCGGGCAGGGTTCGAACCTTGGCTACGGTGGATAGGATCCCCCCCCCTGCCTCGGCAATCTGCGCGTAGGTGGCGCCACCCAAGCGGGCGACCAATTCGGAAGAACGATCGCCGGCCCAAACCAAGTGCGTATGCGGATCACAAAACGAAGGCATCACCGAACGACCGCCCAGGTCGGTTCGCTGAAGTTGATGATCAACCATGGCCTGCCGCCAATCGATCCACTGGGAGTCGAGTTCAGGAACCGCCGAAACAAGAACCGGTTGAGCCCCCTCGACCCACGTACCAACGCCTTTAATTTGACCCTCCCCTACCAAAAGCCAAGCATCCGAGAGGGGTTGATCCGACGGTTGTTCAGGCAAACCATGCCCCCAGAGGGAACCGATGGATGTGATCCAATGCCAGGTTTGATTTGGTTGCATGTTGACGGGAATTTAGGGGGAAAATTAAGCCCAAGAACAATTTTGACCACAATTTTTCGATTTCTAAAGGCTGTTCACCGGCTCGTCCAAGCCTCCTTTTTTAATTTTGTTGTCAAATTTTTGAAAATGAAAACGGAACCCAATTTTGGTACCGCACCCAAAAGGATACTCCTTGCAATCCTGGTGCTGGGACTCTGCGCATTGATGGCCTGGTCCGGGGCTCGCTATGCCTTGTGGCAGTCCGATCGAAACACTTTTTCGGCCCATTGGCCTCTCCCTAGCGGCCAATCCGCCAGGTTGACGACGGCCTCTATGGCTGGAATGCCTGATTTTGTTCAAGCCTGCGAGCAAAGCACCCCGGCCGTGGTCTATATCAAAACCACATCAACCCAAACGATGCGCAGCTTTAACGATTGGTTTTTTGGAGACTTTTTCCAGCAAAATCCCCAAACGGTTCTCAACTCGGGATCAGGGGTCCTCATCTCAGCAGACGGTTACCTCGTTACCAACCACCACGTCGTCCATCAAGCCCAAAAAATTGAAGTGGTTCTGGCCAACAAACAAACCTATACCGCCGAATTGGTGGGTCAAGACCCGGGATCGGACCTCGCCCTGCTCAAAATACAGGGAAACGCTCTCCCTTTTATGGCCTTCGCGAATTCAACGGATCTACGAGTGGGCGAATGGGTCCTTGCCGTCGGAAATCCTTTTAATTTAACATCCACTGTAACCGCCGGCATCGTGTCTGCCAAGGGGCGCAATTTGAATCTCTTAAACAATATGTTCCCGATTGAGGCCTTTATCCAAACGGATGCGGCCATCAACCCGGGCAATTCAGGCGGTGCACTGATCAATACGGCAGGTCTGTTGGTAGGAATTAACACCGCTATTTTGTCCAAGACCGGATCCTACAACGGCTATGGCTTTGCCATTCCTTCAAATATTGTTCGCAAGGTGGTTGCGGACTTGAGAGAATTTGGCAAAGTCCAGCGGGCCTTTATGGGAATTGACGTGGTGGATCTTGATGAAAAATTGAGAAAAGAAGCCGAATTAGAGCATATGAACGGGGTCTTTGTGACTTCGGTAAGCCCCATCGGGGGAGCCCATGATGCAGGAATTCAGGCCGGAGATGTGTTGATTGGTCTCGATAAGGTTCCATTACGAACCAAATCCGATTTTGATGAACAGTTGAGTTACCACCGTCCCGGGGAATCGGTCGAAATAACCTTGGAGAGAAAAGGTAAAATCCTAACCAAAAAAATCCGACTCACCAACCTGAACGGGGATACCGAAATCCAAAAAAATTCCAGCGTTCGTTCTTCCGATCTGGGTTGCGAATTGGAGCCCCTGACTCAATACGAATTGGACCGACTCAAGACCAACCACGGGGTACGGATTGCATCTGTTCAGGCCGGGACCCTCAGCCGCATGGGCCTACGCGAGGGATTTGTGATCACACATATCAACAAAGCACCGGTTAAGACACCGCTGGAGGTGATAGATGCTTTGTCCAAAGTTCGAGGCCAAACCGTGATCGAGGGTTTTGATCAAAACGGTGGGCGGGCGGTCTATTCGTTTTATGGTTTTTGATCCGAACCTCCACCTGGCTTGGCAATGGATTCCCTCATGTCGGTATCCGCTTTGATGTTCTGCATCCGGTAATAGTCCATCACCCCCAATTGCCCGTTCCGGAACGCATCGGCGATGGCCAAAGGAATTTGGGCTTCGGATTCGATGACTTTGGCGCGGGCTTCCTGGGTCTTGGCCTTGAACTCTTGTTCTAGTGCAACGGCCATGGCACGCTTTTCTTCGGCACGTGCCTGCGCGATTTTTTTATCAGCCTCGGCCTGATCGGTCTGCAAGCCCGCTCCGATGTTTTTCCCCACATCCACATCGGCAATGTCAATGGACAATATTTCAAAGGCGGTACCGGCGTCCAGTCCTTTGTTAAGCACCACCTTGGAAATTTGATCCGGATTCTCCAGAACTTCCTTGTGACTGACTGCGGAGCCAATGGAGGACACCACCCCTTCCCCAACACGAGCCAGGACCGTTTCTTCACCGGCACCCCCAACCAATTGCTTGATACTAGCCCGTACGGTCACCCGTGCACGGGCAATAAGCTGAATCCCATCTTTGGCAACCGCTGTCACGGGGGGGGTGTCAATGACTTTGGGGTTGACTGACATTTGAACCGCCTCAAAAACATCCCTACCAGCCAAGTCGATGGCGGTGGCTGCTTTAAAGTCCAAAGGAATATTGGCTTTTTCGGCCGAAATAAGAGCTCTAATAACATTGTTCACATGTCCTCCCGCCAAGTAATGCGTTTCGATTTCGTTGGCAGTCACATGAAGTCCCGCCTTGTTGGAGGTGATCATGGCGTTGACCACAATGGCGGGTGGAACTTTGCGTATACGCATGAGCACCAAATCCATAATCCCGATTTTGACCCCGGAAAAAACGGCTGTAATCCACAGGTTGACCGGAACAAAATACAGCAGGGTAAAAAAAGCCAGGGCCAAACCGCCAGCCAAAAACAACAAAAACATTAAGTCACTCATACCAAAAAATTAAAAAAATAACAATAAAAAACCGAGACTATTTCCATTACATACGCTCGGGGGCGGCGATTCCTAGCAGCCCCAAGGATTCTTTGAGGAGGGTGCAGGCTTGACGGCACAAGGCCAAGCGAAAGGCCTTGGCCTCTGGGTCAGGTTCCTGCAAAACGGGGCATTCGTGGTAAAACCGATTGAAGGCCGTCGCCAATCCATAGGCAAAGTCCGCCACGTGGGACGGATTGTTCTCCTTGGCGGCTGCCTCGACGGATGGTTTCCACTGTGAAAATTGCCGCAAAAGAAAACGCTCGGTGGCGTTCCATTTTTCGTAGGACAGGCCGTTCGCATGCGTCGAACCCTGGGGACTCTCGGACAAGGCCCTAACCAAAACGGAGGACAAGCGGGCATGGGCGTATTGAACAAAAGGACCGGTATGACCCTGCAAATCCAAGGCCTCAACAGGGTTGTAAACCATACGTTTGGTCGGGTCTACTTTCAGCAAGTAGAATTTGAGCGCGGCCAAGCCAATTTCCAGGGCCAACGTGTTTTTTTGATCGCCCGATAAGTGAGTCAACTTCTCAGATTCAGCCAACTTAGCTGCAGCCAGGTTTTGGACCTCGTCCATCAAATCATCCGCATCAACCACCGTTCCTTCCCGGGACTTCATCCTTCCCTGGGGTAGGTCCACCATGCCGTACGAAAGGTGATAACAACGGGCGGCCCAAGGAAAACCAAGCTTATCAAGAATCGCAAACAAAACTTTGAAATGATAATCCTGTTCGTTGGCCACGGTATAAATCATCCGATCAAAAACCCAATCGTGCTGTCGTTGTTCGGCGGTCCCCAAATCCTGGGTGATGTAGACGGAAGTCCCGTCGCTTCGTAACAAAATTTTGGAATCCAATCCCCGGTCTTGCAAATCCACCCAAACAGCTCCGGATTCATCCCTTCTGAACAGGCCTTGTTGCAAACCCCTTTCCACCAGACTCTTGCCAAGCAGATAGGTTTCGGACTCGTAATAATTCCGGTCAAAGCCAATGCCCAAGCGTTGGTAGGTTACTTCAAAACCTTCGTAAACCCAAGAATTCATTTGCTTCCACAGGCCTACCACCTCCGGGTCACCCTGCTCCCATCGTTGAAGCATCTCCCTGGCCTCGATGAGGATAGGGGCTTCGTTTTCGGCCTCATCGCGGGTGCGGCCTTGGCCAACGAGTTCCTGGACCTGATCCTGAAAGGCCCGTTCGAATTCCACATAAAATTGGCCGACCCAATGATCACCTTTGACACCGGCCGAGCGAGGATCTTGGCCTTGACCGAATTTCTGCCAGGCCAACATGCTTTTACAAATGTGAATACCCCGGTCGTTAATCACCTGGACCCGAATCACCCGGTGGCCCAAGGAAGAAAGGATGCGGTACATGGCATCCCCCAACAAATTGTTACGAACATGCCCCAAATGGAGGGGCTTGTTGGTATTGGGGGAACTGTATTCCAAAACAATCGTTTCAGGCTTGAATTCCTGATCCCCTGTACCATGGGTCAGCGCGTAGCCTTGAGACCAACGCCAGCGCCAATAGGGCTGAGTCAGGGAAAGGTTAAGAAAGCCCCCAACGGCTTGGGCTTGTTGAACAAGAGGTGAACCGTCATCCAAACGGAGGGTGGGCCAAAAATCGCTCAGACGTTCCGCCAAATCAGTCGGGGACAAACCGGCTTGTTTGGCTGGACCGAAAAGCACCAGCGTGATTTCACCCTCAAATTCGGGACGCGTTTCCTGCCAAACCAATCTCGGTAACGCGTTCATCCATTCCGACTGCTCGGCGAACCACGCCAAGAGGGGTTGCTCCAGCCTCTGGGCCAGCATGGGATTCCATTCCATCATAGCCGCAAATTAAACATCTTCCTCCCTACCGGAGGGCACTTGCTGATCAATCGCATTGGCGACTTTGACCAAAATCTCAAAAGCCATCTCGGCCATGAGGTTTTCTTTGTCCAGGGTTGGGTTGATTTCAACCATTTCAAAGCAACAAACCTTGGGATTGCGTACCAGGTTTTGGAGGAGCTTGCCTGCCTCGCGTTCGTTGATACCACCGGCAACCGGCGTACCTGTTCCCTGGCTCAGCTTGGAGTCCAAGCTATCGACATCGAATGAAATATAGATGATATCGCAGGCTGCCAGTGCGTTCAAGGCATCCAAGGCCACCCGCTCCACCCCCTTGCGGCGTAATTCGGCTACAGTAAAGACTTTGACCCGGTTTTCACGGATCAAAGAGGCTTCTTCGGTCTCCAAATCCCTCAAAGCGATGTAAACCAAGTCCTGGTAACCCAGCATCGGCGCAGACCCTGCCATTTGTTGCAAGGCATGCCAGCGCTTGACCGTGGCCGGTTCGGGCTCCCGCACCGCGCTCGCTCTGTTGTCCTCACCCAAGGCCAGGGCCAGGGGCATCCCGTGCAAATTACCCGATGGCGTTGTCCACGGCGAATGCAAGTCCGCATGGGCATCGATCCAAATCACGCCAAGCCGTTGCCCTGGCCGCGCCTTAAGGATTCCGGCCAAGGTACCGGCCGATGTGCTGTGATCCCCCGCCAAAACCAAAGGGTAGGCGCCATTTTCCATACAAGCATGCACCGCATCCCTCACATTCTCCATAACCTCCCCGACCCCTTTGAGGTAGCGGGCAAAGGGTGACCCTTCCGGGCCGTAGAGTAAATCATTGCGATTGGGGACCTCGGTCCTTGGCATTTTGTGAAAAAACCGACTGGCAAAGTCGTGAGCGGCTATTTTGACCGCGTCCACACCCAGGCTGGCTCCCCGGGTCCCTGCTCCCAGTTCTGATTTCACTTCAATAAGGTGCAGACGGGATTGCATCCGTTGGGCAGGGGTTGGGATAATGCTGAGGTTAAATCGGAATGAAGGGGGTGTAGGGGGGTCAGAAATCTTTAAATTTGCGCCCCTTCATCCCCAAAACGCCTCCACTTGCAAAGCTACGCAGAATTTTTGGACCTCAGTGTGGGTTTCCCCCAGGACGGTTGGAAATTGCTGGACGACGAATTGTACTTCCGCGATATCAACCTTATGGAGCTGGCCGAAACCTTCGGCACCCCCTTGCGATTCACCTACCTCCCCGTGATTTCCCAAAAAATCCAGGAGGCCAAAAGGCTCTTTGCTCAGGCCATGAAGGAACATCAATACAAGGGAACCTATACGTATTGCTACTGCACCAAATCCTCGCATTTTCGACACATCCTCGAAGAGGCGCTGTCCAACGATATCCACCTGGAAACCTCCTCGGCTTTTGATATACCAATCATCGAAGCACTGGAGCGCAAAGGGTTGATTCAGAAGGATATCATGATTGTTTGCAATGGCTTCAAAAAGGAGCTTTACAAGGAAAATATTGTGGACCTTCTGCACGATGGCTTCCGGAATATCATCCCGGTTCTCGATAACAAAGAGGAATTCAATTACTACGACAACGAGGTTGAATCCGAAATGCAGTTGGGAATCCGGTTATCGGCCGAAGAAAAGCCGGATTTTCCCTTCTACACCAGCCGGCTGGGCATACGCGCCGATGAAATTGTGGATTTTTACCAGCACAAAATCAAAGAGGACGGCCGGTTCAAGCTCAAGCTTTTGCACTTTTTTGTGTCCTCCGGATTCAACGACACCCCTCACTTCTGGAACGAACTCGAAAAACTGGTCCTGACCTATGCCAAACTGCGCAAAGTCTGCCCTGATTTGCATATGCTGGACATTGGTGGTGGCTTGCCCTTCAAGAATTCCTTGGAATTCAACTACGACTACACTTACATGGTGGGCGAAATTGTGGGACGGATCAAAACCATTTGCCAAGAAAACGGGGTGCCCGAGCCCGATTTGGTGACCGAATTTGGATCCTACACCGTGGCCGAGGCTACAGGTATCATTTTCAAGGTTTTGGGGCGCAAACAGCAAAACGATCGCGAAAAATGGCTCATGGTGGACGGCAGCCTGATTACCATGCTACCCGATGTTTGGGCTATGAACCAGAATTTTATTATGCTACCCCTGAACAACTGGGATGCCGAATACGAAAAGGTGAACATTGGCGGCATTACCTGCGATAGCTTGGATTACTACAAAACCGAGCCCAACAACGCCTCCACCTGGATGCCCAAAACTCGCAAAGCCCAATACCTGGCCTTTTTTCATACAGGGGCTTACCAAGAAACGCTGAGCGGGACCGGAGGCATCCACCACTGCCTCATTCCCACCCCCCGACACGTTTTGATCCGCAAAACCAAGGACAATCAAGTGGATTATCGTTTGTTTCAAGAAGAACAAAGCAGCAAACAAGTTCTCAAGATTTTAGGATATTAGGGCAATCCGCCTATCTTTGACCTCCTTTTGGAATCACCCCACCTCCGGAAACCCTTTCCCCTCACACCGAAACCACCCACCATGGCCGTCAGTACCCTTAAGCGCAAAGCTGCCAAGAACCGCATCAAATCTGCCCAGAGAAACCAAAAACTCAAAGGCACCACCTTGGGATCCTACGCCAACCCCAACCGGGTTGCCCGCGTTTCGATTTCCGAATCCTTGGGGCAGCAAAGCCACAGCGAGAACACAGAGGCCTAAGCCTCTTTAGACCTGCAGGACCCCCATATTGAACCTTTCGGTCATGGGGGCATGGTTGGCAGCATCCAACCCTATCGATAAGGCATCCCGAGTTTTGACGGGATCAATCAAACCGTCTACCCACAAGCGAGAGGCCGCATAAATTGGCTTTGTCTGCTCGGTGTACCGGGCTTTGATTTCCAGGAGTCTTTCTTTTTCGGCCTCCGGGTCTTCGGCCAAACCCTGAGACTTGCGGGCACTGTTTTGGATTTGCAAAAGAACCTTGGAAGCCTGTTCTCCTCCCATCACGGCAATTTCCGCGCTAGGCCAAGCCAATATCAGTCGAGGATCGTAGGCTTTTCCACACATGGCGTAATTGCCTGCTCCGTAACTGTGGCCCGTGATCACGGTGAATTTGGGAACCACCGAATTGGCCACGGCATTGACCATCTTGGCCCCGTCTTTGATAATGCCTCCGTGCTCTGAGCGAGAACCCACCATAAAGCCGGTTACATCTTGCAAAAAAATCAAGGGAATTCCCCGCTGATTGCAATTGGCGATGAAGCGAGTGGCTTTATCAGCAGAATCAGAATAAATAACCCCGCCGAACTGCATTTCTCCCTGAGCATTTTTGACCACCTTTCGCTGATTCGCCACCACACCGACCGCCCATCCATCCAGTCGAGCATAACAACAAACAATGCTTTGGCCGTAGGTCTCCTTGTAGGGAACGATGCTCCCCTCATCCAACAAGCACTCAAGCAGGCCCATCACATCGTAGGGTCGGCTGTTCCCGGCGGGGAATCGATCGTAAAGGGCATCGGGAGGGCTTGCGGGGGCCAACGGGGCCACCCGATCAAATCCGGCCAGGGTTGGTGCCGCCAATTGCCCAACCAGTTGCCGTATTCGTTCCAGACAGGCCGCATCGTTGGGCATTTTATGATCCGTAACACCGCTTATATCGCAATGCGTATCCGCACCCCCTAGGCGCTCGTTGTCGACTTCCTCCCCGATGGCGGCCTTGACCAAATAGGAACCCGCCAAGAAGATGCTCCCGTTGCCTTCAACAATCAGTGCTTCATCGGACATGATGGGCAGGTAGGCCCCGCCCGCAACACAAGAACCCATGACCGCAGCGATCTGGACAATTCCCATGGAAGACATGCGTGCATTGTTACGGAAAACACGGCCAAAATGTTCTTTGTCCGCAAATATTTCGTTCTGCATAGGCAGGTAGATTCCGGCACTGTCCACCAAGTAAACAATGGGCAGACGGTTTTCCATGGCAATTTCCTGGGCTCGCAGGTTTTTTTTGCCGGTGATGGGGAACCAGGCCCCCGCCTTGACCGTGGGATCGTTGGCCACCACCACGCAAAGGCGGTTTTGGATTCGTCCCAAGACCACCACCACACCGCCAGCAGGGCATCCCCCTTCCTCTTCAAATTGTCCCCAACCGGCCAAGGCCCCGATCTCCAGGCGAGGGCTTCCGGCATCCAACAAGGCGTCCACCCTTTCACGGGCCGACATTTTGCCTTTGGCATGCAATTTGGCCAGGGCCTTGGGACCTCCACCGGCAGCCGCTACTTCTTCCATGCGACGGAGGTTGTTGAGTAAATCCTCAAAATAGGTGCGGTTCTCGGCATTCATAAATCAGGGGGGAAAGGAAAATAAAGGGTTGGACCAAACGATCACCTTCAAATTTAGGCAAGACCGCCCGCATCCCCTATCTTTGTGGCGAGGGTAAGTCTTGTACGACCAGCTCCTGCTTAATCCCCCAGGGTAGGAATGCAGCAAGGGTAGGCGGTTGTAGCGGTGCGATGCAAGTAGCTTACCCTTTTTTTTATTTCTACTTATGGAGTTTTTTGTCGATACTGCCAACCTTGATCAAATCCGCAAAGCCATGGACCTAGGCGTCCTGGATGGCGTGACGACCAACCCTAGCCTGATGGCCAAAGAAGGCATCCGGGGCAACGACGCGGTGATGGAACATTACCTCAACATTGCCAAAATGGTGGGTCAAAACGTCAGCGCCGAAGTTATTGCGACCGATTACGAGGGCATGATCCGTGAAGGCCAGATCCTCGCCGCCTTGCACCCCGCCATTGTTGTCAAAGTCCCCATGACTCGGGAAGGAATCCGGGCGATTCACACCTTTCATAGCGAAGGAATTCGCACCAATTGCACCTTGGTTTTTAGTGCAGGACAGGCCCTGTTGGCGGCCAAGGCTGGAGCGACCTACCTATCCCCTTTCATTGGCCGCTTGGACGATCTCAACATGGATGGTTTGGAATTGATTGCCCAAATTGTTCAGATTTATCGGACCCAGGGTTTCACGACCAAAATACTCGCAGCCTCCATTCGCAGCAGCCTGCACATTGTCCGCTGCGCCGAGGTCGGTGCCGATGTCGTCACCTGCCCCCTATCGGCGATGGAAGGCCTTCTTTACCATCCCTTGACCGACAAAGGCTTGGCCCAATTTCTGGAAGACCACGCCCGTAACAACGCCTAAACCATTCCCTCGTCCGCAAGGACTGCCTCGGCAAAGGGACGCCAGCCGTAGTGGCTTGCTAGTTTTTGGACCGAATCCCTGTAGCTTAATCGATTTGGATGGGAACAAAAGCGCTGCAGTGCAGCTGCCAATTCCCCCACCTCGGGGTTGCACAATTCGCCGACCCCTTTCCCTTCCAATTCCTCGGCTAAACCACCCACCCTCGTCACGATCATGGGGACCCCAAAATGCAAAGCCGCTTGGGTAACACCGCTTTGGGTGGCGTGACGATACGGAAGGACCAAGGCCTCGGCAACCCCAAAATAGGCAGCCACTCGATGATCCGGAACAAATGTCGGGTGCAAGATCACCCGGTCCTGCAGGCCAAGCTCCTCCAAGAGGCGACGGTACGGCTCGATGGGCTCGTAAAATTCCCCCGCAACCAGCAGGGTCCAAGAACGACCCTCGGGTTGATTCCAAAAACTAAATTCGGGGCTGACCAAGGCCCTCAAGAGCAGGTCAAGACCTTTGTAAGCCCTGACCAAACCAAAAAACAAGAAATAAGAACGTTCAGTCGATAAACCCAAAGCCTGACAAGCCGCTGTTCGGTCCATGAAGGGACCAAAGTGATCGTAAACGGGGTGGTGCAAAACCTGCACAGGTCCTTTGAAACCCAAAGCCCGGGCCTCCCCAGCGACCGAATTCGAAAGGGTCACCACCCGGTCGGCGACGCCCAAGACCCAGCGGTTAAGGGGTCCCGTACCGGGAACTTTTTCGTGGGGTTTTAGGTTATCGGCCAAAAGAACCACCGGAGCCTTTAGTCCGGCATGCCGCGCTATGCGGGTCAAGAAACCCAGGGCAGGGGCCATAAATGGCGTCCAATACCGAAGAAGTACCAAGTCCGGTTGTTGAGCCGCCAGCCATCGACCCGAGCGCCACCAACTCAGGGGGCCTACCGAATGAAGCAAGCGATGCGAATCGAGTTGGTCTGGAGCCGGTTCTTCGGTAAACTGCGTCGTTCCCGGAAACAACCACGATGGGTATTGGACCGTGTAATTCAGGACCGTGACTCGATGCCCCATGGACTGCCACTCTTGGACCAAGCGCTGATTAAAGCTGGTCATGCCCCCGGGTCGAAAGGGCCAAACCGGACCGACCAGAACGATGTGCTTCAATCCAGGACGGCTTGGACCAGGTAACGGTTGCGGTCGGGGTTGTTGCGTGCCACCAATTCGGCCAAAAATCCAGTACAAAACAAGAGTGCACCCAACAAAACCAAGGTCAAGGACAAATAAAACAAAGGCTGATCGGTCACATCCCGGTGCGGGCTCCCCATCGAAATCAAATAGAGTTTTCGGAAAATCAACCAAGCCGTGGAAACTGCTCCCATAACAAATGCCAAACTCCCCATGGTGCCAAAGAAATGCATGGGCTTGCGTCTGAATTTGGAGATAAAATAAATGGATAACAAATCAAGAAACCCATTCACAAATCGTTCAAGGCCAAACTTGGTGTGCCCGTATTTGCGGGGACGATGCTGGACAACTTGTTCCTGGATTTTTTTGAAACCCGACCACTGGGCAATCACCGGAATGTACCGGTGCATTTCCCCATACACTTCAATGCTTTGAACGACTTGGAGACGGTACGCTTTGAGGCCGCAATTAAAGTCATGGAGATTTCGTACGCCGGACAAACGCCGGGTCGCTGCATTGAACAGCTTGGTGGGCAAGGTCTTGGAAAGGGGGTCGTATCGCTTTTTCTTCCAGCCGGACAAGAGGTCCAAGCCTTCGTCACGCATTCGCTTGAGCATACCCGGTATCTCGTCCGGGGAATCTTGCAAATCGGCGTCCATCGTAAAAACAACCTGGCCCGTCACCCGCTCAAAGCCCATTTGAAGGGCCGCCGATTTGCCGTAATTACGCTGAAAGCGAAGGCCTTTAACCCTTTGATTTTCAAGCCGAAGTGCCTCGATGACTTCCCAACTTTCGTCGCTACTCCCGTCGTCGATGTACCAGATTTCGTAATCCAACGATTCAGCCTCGAGGACCGACACCAACCAAGCGTTGAGCTCGGGCAGGGATTCGGCCTCGTTGAGTAACGGAATAACAATAGAAACATCCATACCGCTTAGCTTGAGAGGGTATCCGATGAACTCGTAGCAAAAGGGTCTTCTTTGCGTCGTACAAAAAGACCCACAATCAAAGCAAAAAAGGTATTCATCAAGCCCGATAACAAAAAGGCGGAACCCAATGAACGAAAATCTTGTTGGAAGCTGCGTTTTTCGAAGGACTCCATCGCTTTGGCGGAATCCTCTTCGCTCATCCCAAAGGACTCAAAACTTTCTTCCATTTTGACCACCATGATTTCTTTGACACGCTCGTGCAATTCAGGGTCCACCCAATTGTAAAGCACCCCTGTAAAAGCAATACCCAACAAACTACCCACCATCCCCGTCAGCAGGCCCTGGACCACGGCGCGTCCGTAGGGGTAGCCTCCGGAAAAACCCTTACGGTCTTCGACACAAGCCATGAACATGGCCGCAAAAACCAACCCAATGGATATCATGGAATTCCAACCAGAAACCAGCCAGGTCAAATCGACCATATAGGCGATTAACATGGACAGAATACTGACCACACCTAACAATAGGCCAAAACGGAACACGACGGCTTGATTCATAAATACTTGGTTAGTGAGATGTACGAAAATAAACGGCAACCCAGCCCCCGGCCAACAAATGCCAAACCCATCGAAAAAAACTTAATCGCAGGGCCAAGGTCGCGGGGGTTTGGTTTTTGATTTGATCCTGAAGCTTTGCCAAGGTACCGGGTGAGTAATTGGTTTCGAGCAGACCCGAAGCCATTCCTAAATTTTGAATTTGATCGGACAGATAGTCGTTCCAAAAAACAGGACTCAAAGTCCCCAACAGCCAAACAACCAGCCCAAAGGAAACGGCCGCAACCAATCCAGACCCCGCGCTAAAAAGGAGTCCGTGGGTTACTTTGAGATCGCCCGCCTGCACCTTGTATTTGAGGCTACGAACACCTGCAATCAGCCAAGCCAGGGTGACCACCCCCAGCAACAGTCGAAACTGGCCGAGAGGATGAACCGGCGAGAAAAAATAAACCGCCCCCGAAACCAAGACAGCGGTCAGGGTATTCCCCAATCCTGTATAGATGAGAAGACGTTTCATTTCAAAACTGAGACCATTCGGGGTTCAAATCGGCCAATCGTTGGAGTTGGGGGGTCGAAGCGTCCATTGCATACGCCTGGACACAGGCCAACAGGGGCATAAAGTCGGTGAGATCCTCCGTGGAACCCCAAACATCCCGTAACCAAGCTTGGTCGGTGGAATCCTGCCGCAAAAAGACAAAAAGCCCCGTAAAAACGGGTTCAATCGCCGATTCGGGGGCCATGGCTCTGCATTCTGCTAACATTTCAGACCATGGCTCATGAACCAGGTCTCTGGAGGCGAGAACCTCCTCGTAGGCCATGAGGTGATCCTGATCCTCCAATTCTGGACTCACCACAAAGGAGTCCACAAAATCATCCATTCCCGGAGCAACGCCCTCTTCCCTGCATTCGTCCACATAATGAAGCAGATGCAAAAGATCCGTACCCAACCCGGCGCATGCGTTCTCGAATTGGTCCCAAGCCGAGTCATCCCAACTTTGTTCAGCTCCTTCGTCACTCAAAAGCGACAAAATATAGAGATCCACCAAAAAGGCACCGGCCGATCCCACCAACCAAGAGGAGGCCTTGGCATCGTCCAGGTAGGCCTGGATTTGGGCAAGGTCCTCGACGGCCCTTGTCAGACCAGGGGCCTTCGGTAGAACCAGACCCCGGATTTGCTGCAAGCGTTCCTTCCAAACCGGATCGGGCTGGAGGCTCGTGAGCCCTTCCATCGCTTGACCTTCTTGGTGTTGATGGCATAGCCAGCAGCCCAGAACCAAGCCTCGAAGAGCCGCTTCGACGGTCGTAGTTGATTTCATTGGTTTCAATTAAAGTTCAGAGGCGACCAAGGTTCGACCTGGGCCGACCACCGCCAGCAAGGATCCCCTAAAGGGCGAATGACGGTAGGCTTGGGCCACCCCCTGGCTGTAGCGTGGAGCTGCATGGGAAGCAGCCGCTCCCGATGTATAGCCAGGATCAAAAACCACCCACCCGTTGGGCTGACCCCTATCCATGGAGTCCAAAACCTGCTCATGGATTCCCAAAATTCGTTCAGGGCCTTCGGTCAATGCCTGGACAACGCGGGATACCCAACGTGTGCGACGACGGGCATCCAACAGCGAACCGGCTTCCAATGCGGCCAAAAAGGCATGTTGGATCCCGGCCTGGCCAAAGGCAGCTGCCGGAAATTCCACGTCCTTGGATTCGCTGTCACCGGGTTGATGATCCGAACAAATGACCGCTATGGTCCCATCCAAGACGCCTTCCATCAGGGCTGCGCGGTCGGTGGGACTACGCAAAGGAGGATAAACTTTGAAATCCGTTCGGAATCCTTCGACATCCTCCTGGGTAGAAGCCAAGTGATGGGCTGCCACGCCGCAACTCAGTCGAAGACCCTGGGCCAAGGCCTGACGAACCTTTTCCACGGATTCGGCACCGGAAATTTTGGAAAAGTGAAGGTGGGCGGGTCCTTTGAGATAACCCAACAGGGCCAAGTCTCGATCGATGGCCATGGTCTCGGCCACTACGGGCCATCCCGTCAAGCCCCATTGGACCGATAGCATGCTCTCGTGAACCTGGGCTCCCCGGCCCAAAGCTGGCTCGCAGGGTACAACCATCAAGGGCAGTCCAGTCATGCCTCCGTATTGCAACAGACGTAGCATGGTCCCGGCATCGGGGATCGCTTTGTTGGCATTGGAAAAAGCCGAAGCGCCGTGGTGTTTCAAATCCAACATATCGCTGCAAGCTTCCCCGGACAATTCTTCGGTTAAGGCCGCGGCAATGCGAACCTCAACGGGCAGACCCCTGGACTGTAGACGCAAGGCGGTCACTTCCCCTCCGCTTTGGAGGACGGGTCGTGTATCGGGCTGCAACAAAACCCTGGTAAAACCTCCGGCCAAGGCCGCCAGGCTTCCACTTTCCAAGGTTTCACGGTTTTCATAACCGGGGGACCCAAAATCAGCGTAGAGATCCGTAAAACCTCGGGACAAATGCAAGTCCTTGGATTGGATCACCAAGGCACCGGGGGCTTTCAACCCGGACCCTACTTTGGTGAGAACGCCATCCTCGATCAAAAAATCAGCTCGCTCACCCTTCGGTGCTTTGGACCGCAGGTGAGCCGGCAGAGGGCCGTGGAAACGGGCTTGTTGTAGGAGAATTTTCATGCTTTGCGCCACCCAAGCAGCGCTGCTTCAAAGGCCAAAAATACCAAGCAAGCCCCGATTAACCACCGGGTCAACGAAGACTCTGCCTCGTAAAATCCATTCCAGGAGCTCGAGGTCTTCCCCAAGGCGACGGTTCCCCTGGATGCATCGGGATAGAATCGCTGCAATTCGTCCTCGCTCATCCCCCGGAGATCGGATTCCATTGGTTCACGGTTCAGGGCAAACCAAGGACCTGGTGGTTGAACGGAACCGGGATCCAAACGATAAAATCCAGGCTTGGCCTGTTCCATTGAAGGCCGTAACAAGCAGCGTCCGTTGACCACCCGGACCAAAGGCCGCCAGGCATCTAAATCCAGACCGCTTGAATCCATCGCCCTCAATTTCCATTCTCCTGGCTCGTTCCAAGTGGTTGGAAGAGGCAGGGACCATTCTCGGTCTCCGCCAAGCGTACCGGTATAGGAAGGGGCCTTGAGCGATACCATGGCCAAGCGATACCAGACCGGGACAAAGAGATCGTGTCGAACCAAATCAGACCACTCATCGGTCATCGGGACGCTAAATCGATATTGAATGCCCTCCCCTTGGTTGACCTGCAACAACAGAGGGTCGCCGTTATTCAGGGCCAAAAGGACCCGATCGCCTGCTTTTGGTTTTTCGACACGGTACCCGCGAACCCCTGGCAAGGTTTCAGGCCTGGGTTTTCGGGTCAGAGCCTGACCTAGAAAATCGACCGATGACTCGATGCCTTGAATACGGAACGAACCTTTTAACACAGAGGATTCTGCGACTGGCATTTCCCAATTTCGAGAAGGCACTGGTCCGATTTTTCCTGAAAGCGAAGCGGGTAACAGAACAACCGTTCCACCCCGCTGAACCCATTCCTTGACTTGGGCCAACGCCATGGCCTGCCCCTCCTCGCGCCATGCCTCCACAACCAGCAAATCCACCGAATCCAGGTCCGGAATCGGCTTGTTCATAACATTGCATATCTCCGAATGAACCAAGGTGTCCGTGGCCCAAACCGATTGTACGAAGGGGTTCGGCTTCCCATTCACGAGGTGAAGAACCCGGATGGTTCGATGC
The DNA here is from genome assembly GCA_027485465.1 of Bacteroidota bacterium. Lineage (GTDB taxonomy): Bacteria > Bacteroidota > Bacteroidia > UBA7662 > UBA7662 > SYHX01. The sequence goes on from JAIXRA010000139.1 coordinate 16,496, forward strand.
ATGGGTAGGCTAACAAAAAAAGTGTTATCCGCAGGGTAACCAGGATCGTTCAAGCTCAAGGTCACCAGGCCGGCCTCAGCAGGTCCTGGCACAAAATCAAAGGTATCCAATCGCAGGTCCAGGCCTTCATCGCGCAGGCTCATCAGGCTTTTGCGTTGATTCAGCCAACGAAGCTCGGCCTGCAAAAGCAAACCGCTCGGCCATTCGCCAAAAAAGCGGGTGCGGAACACCAAACGATTCCGCATTCCTGGTCGGACTGTTGATTCGATAAGCCAGGCCGAATCAATCACTGCGTTAAAAAATGACCGATGGACCACCGGTCGCAAATGCACCTTGAAACCAGTGGCTGGCTCCGAAAAAGACATTTGATTTTTTTGAAAATCCGAAAAAATCCAGGTTTGGATTTGGCTCATCCCGGCGGTACCCTCTTGCTCTATTCGACGACGGAATTGATCCCGCACCGCGTTTGCACTCCGTCGCTGTTCAACCACTTGAACCCTGTCCAGCCATTCGGTCATTCGATGTGCAGGCAACCAACCGCTAGGCAACGGGGCCCGGTCGTTGGTGATCAATGCAAATTGGGCGTCTTTGGGACTCATTTCCAGCAAGTTTCGAACCGACTGTTTGGCCAATTCCAGGAGCAAACCTTCATCGCCCTCCATCTGCATGCTGGGACTGTTATCCAAATAAATCAAGTGCTTTTGACCGGAACCGGATGAACCGGCGGTGTCGCCCCAACGGGGTTCGGCGAATGCTAACACCAACGCCAAAATCGCCAGCAAACGAAGGATGAGCAACAAGACCCTCAAGAGCCTCTCCCTACGTCGGATCGGGATTTGTTGCTGCAATAGCCAGTCAAGCCGGGTAAACCAAGCTTTTTGGCGCAGACGAAAACCAAAGAAATGGATGTACAACGGTACAAGCCATAGGGTCAGCCCCCACAATGCCGACGGTTGACCCAGTACCATGGGCGATTAGGCCTCTTCGGGCCAAATCCAGGCCTCGGGCACCACGTTCGAACGGACTTCCTGAAGGAAATCTTGGATATAAAGACCGCGGTATTCCAAACAAACGGCTGTTAACCAACGACCCTGTACCCAACGAGGGGTTAAACGAACGGAATAGCCCAGGCCACGCAGTGCGGTCAACTTGGCCTCCGCCAAAGGCTTTTGGGAGTACAGTCCCACCACCACACGATGCACCGGCCACGACGATGGTTGGATCGCCGCTCCTGTCTCCTCGATGGGAGACAACAGCGTTGCCTGACGCAAACATGGATCAAATGGATCGGTGGAACGTGTGAATGGAACAGTCGTCAAAAAAGTTCCGGGGTAACCGGCCAAGGCCAGGCCCTTCCCGTTGGCTGTATCCGTCCCATCAACCACCAAGGCAAACCGACTCAACCCCACCAGGGCCAACCATGCGAAGGCATAGACCCAAGCGGAACGACCGGACCTGGTTCGAGCGCGGATCAACCTGGAACCAGAACGAATCGATTGCTCGCCCGTTGGTACCATGCGGTTCGTCCAATGCACCGGAAGCCAACCGTAATGGGGATGGTCATCGGACAAGGCACCGGGATCGGCCATCAATTCCACACCTTGTTCCACCTTGCGCAGGAGTCCCCAACCTTCGACATGCAAGGACCCCCCTTGGCTGGCGACCGTTTCAAGGGCCGAACGTAGGGGCTCGATCAAATGCAAGGTTTCCTCAGCCACCGAGGCCTCAGTCCCTTGGGGGACAAAAAGCCAATGATAGCGCGGCGGGCGTAGGCGGGACTCGGAAGCCTGCCAGCGAGCGCCTTCCATGGTATAAACGACCTGACCAAAACCGGCAAGGGTGGCGGAACTGCGAATGCAGCGCAATCGTTCTTGATCCAAAGGCAGCGTCATGCTCAAATTTACATCAAAGTTGCTTTCTCCATTCCAATTGCAAGAGCGCACCCCCGTACAATTCTTCGGCCCACCGGAAAACCAAAGGACCCTGACGCTGCCTAAAAACCAAGGACCAAACCCCAGCGGCTCCGGTGTTTTTGTCCAATGCCAGGTCCATGGACCAGGGTGACTTCAAGGGAGCGGTCGAAGACAGGTCAGACCCCAGACCGTAGATCATCGCATCACCACGCCATTTCAAGCCCTTGCCTACGGGGCCTTTCAATTTAATTCCCGCATAAGCGCTGGGTTGCAGACCAGGCAGGGCCTTGGATTGACCATCGTCCAACCTACCCTGGGCGCCCCACTGCAAGGACAAACGATAGCCATCTCCCACCGAAGTGGTCCACAGACTGTTCAAATCCCATCGGAGGGCCGTTTCCAAATGAAGGGATCGAACCCCAAAAGCTTCGCGATTATCTGCTTCAAAAAAGCGCAGATTGTTCCAACGGCCCAAAGCCAAACGATGCTCGCCTTGCCAAGACTTGAGCAGACCGTGCTTCCAGCGAACGAAGCCTTCGAAACGGTTCACCGAGGCGCCGTAGGAGTTCAATCGAAAAAGGGTCGGGTATCGCCCCGTCCAATCGTACAAAGACGCTTGTTGAATCCCGGAGACCACCCCTGCTTCCAAGAGACCCGAAAGGCCTGATGGACCCAAGGAACGCTCGACGCCAAAATCAGGCAAAAGAACCCAACGCGATTGGAGGTCGTCCTTGAGAAATGCCAAGGTGGGGGCCAGTTTCCACCGAAACAACCCTCCGCCCTGTTGCAAGGAGAATCCCATGGTCCCAAGGTGACGATTACCGCTCATTTCATCGGTGTTCCACAAAGCCATCGCATACGAGAACTTTCCTTGAAGGGTCAAATTCTCAAAACGAATCGACGAACGATGCGCCATATCAAAACCCCATTCTCCCAATCCATTCCCACCGGAATAACCATGCAGGGTCACCCGATTCAAGGTCATCAAACCCTCCAAACGCTTGTTTTCCTTTTCCTGCTCCCAGCTAGGCTTCAGCCAAAAATGCAGGTAAGGAGACTTTTTCTCGTCAACGGAAACCTGCATTGAACGAAGACGGGTTTCCAGCGACCACCTCTGACCGTTGGCCTGAGGGGCGGATTCCATCCAAAACGAAGGCAAGAACCCGCGGATACGGGGATCAGGCCCCGATGCGGGGCCCCAAGGTCCGGCCGCCCCTTGAACCGATGCAAGCCAATGCCAGGATTTGGACGCCACCTTGACCGGACCTGAGCCGGTCCAACCCAGATTTCCCCGCTGCCAAGGCCAAAAACCAAGGGTCCATTGACGATGATTTTTTTCGATGGGTGGACGCGTTTCGAACGAGGCCTGGGGCCAACGGGGCTCGACCATCAAGGAGCCATCTGGGAGACGATCCATGGTATCCATAACATAAGTCAAAGACGTTGTTTTGGATTCTTCACGCAATGGAATGGGATCGGTGCTGTATCGAAACCACTCGGGTAAGTGCGGATCGTACGAACGAACAATGCGGACCGGGCTTCCGGTGAGCAAGGAGTCCTGAGCCTTGACCCATCCGGCCTCGAGCAGGCCCGGTATCAACCAGACCAACCACCTTAATTGTTTCACGGTTGCCATTCTTTGATGCGATTTTCGGCCCTACGAGTCCATTCATCCGGCTCTCTACCTTCAATAAGATTGCGAAGCACCGCCAAGGCCTGTTCCTTTTCTTTGATCGCGTAGAGATTCTCCGCCAAGAGGAGGAGACCTCTTCCATACCACTCACTAAACTGAGGCCAACGATCGGTCAGGTCAAACAGCAAGTCTTGGGAAACGATGTAATCCTTTCGCTCATAGGCCATGGAGGCCAAATCGTAAAGAGATCGGGCCGCCCATTCGGTCAAAGATGAATCGGCCAATCGTCTGAGCATGCGCTGGGCCAGAGCGGCTTGCCCCCGGTAACGGGATGCATTGGCGGCATGCCACTCCATCTCATCTTGATCGTTCCGACCCCATTCAGGTCCCGCTCGATGACGCTTGACCAACGAGTCCACCGAAGAATAATCCTTCAGCAGGGTGCTTGCCCGAATCAGCCCCATAACAGCCTCCAGTCTAGAGGATTGTGAAAAAGTTCCTGCCAACAATTTGCGGTAAACATCCACGGAACCTCGGAGGTTCTGGACCCCGGAATAAACGAGGGCCAGCTTGAGCATAGCGCGCTCCGTAAAGAGGTTTTGAGGCATGGCCAACAAAGCCTCCAAGTCTTGGCGAAGCATCGCAGGGTCCCCAACTTTTTCGGCAGCGACCGAACGATAATACAAAGCATTGGCTTTGAAAGACCCCCCGGGGTACTCCTGCAAGTATTGGGTATAAGACGCCAACGCCTCAAAAAACTTACCGGCATCCAAACTGTATTGGGCCGATTCGTAAAGTATCGAATCTCGCGGATCGTCTTGCAAGGCCAACAATCCGTTCTTGCCCGCAATATCCAGGTATTTCTGAGGACGGTTGTTCCGTATACACCATTGGCGTAATTCAAAAAGTGCATCCTTGGCTTCGGGTAAACCGGCAGCCTCTCGAATCACATCCTCAAAGACAGTCATGGCCAGACTATCCTTTTGTTGTTCCAGGAAGACCGAACCTTGCAAATTCATCGCCACAAAGGCCAATCGATGACGAGGATATCCTTGACGCAATAAATCAATGCAAGCCAAGGCCGAATCAAACGCAAATTCTTGGTAACAGGTCATCGCCAATTCCATCAGCGCATACATGCGGTAATCCGAAGGAGGTTCTTGGAGGACGAGCGAGCTTAATTCTTGACGCTTCCGGTCGTTGTTGCGCAAAATCCCATAACAAATGGCCAATTGGTACCGGGCGTAGTCCACATCCCGCTCAAGGTCATGAATACAAAAATTGAATTGCCGAATGGCGGCTTCGATTTGGCCATCCCGCAAGTACGCATCGGCCAAACGGGTGTATGCATCCCTGTGCATGGCTGCTTCGGCTTCGCTGAGTGCGCCCATGGCTTGGCCTTCCTTCACCGACTGGTTCAAGTAACGCACCGCCTGGGCCGGACGCTCCAGCTTGAAAGACAAGTGTCCCAATTGATAATAAGCCGCCATGGGATGGCAACCCCATTGCCGAAGCTGGGATGAAAAACAACCGAAGTCTACGAAATTCTTCATCCACAAAAGGGCCTGGTTGTATTCTCCCACCTTGTGGTACAATTCAGATTTCCAAAAAAGAGTCGCTGCCCGAAGATTGGAATCCACCGGATAAAGCAGCGAAGAATCCAGGTAAGGCAGGCATTCGACATAGCGACGTTGATTAAACCAGGTCAGACCCTGTTGGTAATAAAGGCGCTGCAACAAACCTTGCAGTCGAGGCGTTTTATTGGAAACGGAACGCAAAATGCGAAGCGATTCCAGGTAATGGTGAGCACGCATGGCCAAGTCGCTCAAGTATTCGCTGAGTTCTTCGCGATGCTTGCTCTGCGGGTATTGGAGAAGGAAGGCCGCAAGTGCCCTGAAGTTGGACGGGGATTCCCCCACCTCGTAACTCAATTTGGCATAGAGGTAAAAAGCCTTTTCTCTCCATTCACCGTCCAATTCACGTTCGGTTATGCGTTGGAAGGCTGCTCGGGCTCGGGCCTTGTATCGGTCCGGACCGGATTCACCGGCCTTGGCCAACCAGGCCCAACCCATTACACCGTACGCCGTGGACTTGACCGAATCGGGCCAGGATTCAAGTCCCTTGACCAAGCTCAAAATCGTGTCCCATGAACCCGTCAACGATAACATCGAACACCACCGTAGGGTATCGTCCACGGTAGGCGTAAATCCTGTTGCCACCGAGGCCCTCCAAAAGGACGTATACGCTTCGGGTTGGGCCGCTTGGTAAGCCAGACTCATCCCCAAACGCATCAAACCTTTGGCATCAGGATTTTGTGCCAAAACAATCTGCTGGCTACCCAAAAATTGCAGAACGCCCAGCGTATCCCCTTGCATGGTCCGGGCCCAAGCCAACGGATAAGAACATCGGGGGCCAAAAACAGAGTCCGTCTCCAATTCAGACACCAAGGCAAGGACGGACGCAGCTTGTTGCTGCCGAAGGCGCAAGACGAGGAGTGCGTAACGGGCAGGGTTCCTGTAAGGTCCTTCGGAACCAGCCGCCTGCATCCAATGCGCTGCGGCCGCCGAGGTATCCACGGACAACCGCAAAAACCCACGCATATAATGGTATTGTTGGGCTTCAGACCAATCCAAGCGATACCAATTCAGGGAATCCAAGCATAGGCTGGCTTCTGAAATCCGATCCTCTTGCAATAAATACGTGGCATAGGCCAATTGAACCGTGGGCAAAGACGGATGTGCCGGGTTGTTCAGCATGAAATCCTCGCACAATTGATCGGCTTCAGGACGACGAGCGGCCACCGCTTGCAAACACTGAGCCAAACCCTTGATCTCCGGGTCGGGTTCGGTTGCCCGTAACAACAAACCGGCAAGGGCATGCTCTTGACGCAAAGACCAGGCCTTGACCTCCTCCCCAAACCAACGATCCTCGGTAGGAGGCCTCCAACCCTGGGCATTGGCTCCGTTGAACCACCCAAGGAGAAACAGGCCTAACCATCCCACGCTATTTGCAATCAACCTGCTGCGCATGGAAACGTGGGTTCGAAGCATCAAAAATGGAAAACCAGACCAAGGGCCGGCAAAATCGGTAGTTGATCCACCCTGGTATAACGGATCCGATCAAAATAAAATATATTCCGACGATCGTAGGCATTGGTTATACTAAAATTGATATCCATCGAGCGGTCGTTGTTCCATTCCTTGCGGTAACGCAGGGCCAAATCCAATCGGTGATAGGTTGGCAGGCGGCCTTTGTTGAAATCCGCAAAAAGAACCCCCAGCTCCCCACCTTGGTTGATATAATCGGTTCCTGCACCGGCCCCGAAATCAACCTGCGGATAAAATCCTTGGGTTTGGGTAAAAGGAAATCCGGTCCCCAAATTCCAACGACCTGACAACTCCCACTGCAATTCGTTGCCAAAGGTGTAGTTACTTACCACATTGATATTATGACGGCGGTCAAAAACAGGGTTGTAGGTCCGAATCCCGTCAAAACGATCGACATAGGTCCAGCTGTAGGTGGTCCACAGATAAAATCTCTTGACATCGTACTTGACCCGGAAATCAAACCCGTAGGCCTGACCACGTTCCAAAATAAAATCTTTTTTGAGTGCGTCGGGCTTCCCAAAATTGGCCTCTATATCATCAAAGATTTTGTCTCTGTTGATATTGGTTAACTGCGTAAATTGTTTGATGTAAGTTTCGGCGTTGATCTCAATACGAGGCCCCAAGTCAATTTCAACCCCTCCCACCAAATGGTTGGCTTTTTGAAGACGGGAGGTCACCTCTTGCCCGTCAAAGGTTTTGGGTAAATTATCGGGTCCGGACAAGAAGCCCAGGAACAGATTCACCACATCACGATCGGAGGTGGCGCTGATGAGATTTTGGGAATATTTGCCGGCTGCCACTTTGAAACGAAGGTCCGACCTCGCATTGTACTTGGCGCTAAAGCGAGGTTCCAAGGACATCTCGGTGAGGCTGGAATAATAATGAGCACGCAATCCCGGTTCCAGAACCCACTTATCAAAGACCAAGTTGTATTTGCCAAAAACAGCCAGCTCGGTGGTACTCTCTTGCTGACGGATGATTTTGCCAACTGAATTGGTGAAATTAAAATCGGTACTGAGACCTACCAAATCAAAGCCAAAATTGGCCTGACCTGAATTGAGGTACTGGGTAACGGCCACCGTTCCGTTAAAACCAGTGATGGAAGAACGACGGGGTCTTCCGTCTGCTTCGGTTTGACCCGAAACAAAATTGGAATAAGCCAGGTTCCCTGAAATCGTATTTCCGGCACCTTCGGGGATCAATACAAATTGGGTGCCAGCTCCGGTTGATACCCAATCCACGTCGGCGATGCCTCGAAAATTGGCCCGATCCCGCATATTAAACCCGAACAAAGAAAGCTTGGAACCTGAATTGGATTTGAACGTGGTTTTGCCGTAGAGATCCAAAAAGGAAAACGGAAGGCCTTGGGGACCGGCATAGGAATACAAGGCCTTGGAAGTTTGGTCCAAATACGAACCTTTGGCGCTAAAGATGAAGGTGGGCGTTGAACCCTCATTCTTTTTGGACTTCCAAAGCGGGCCTTCCAGCACCAAGCGACTCAAGAAAGGGCTTACCCCTATCTTGCCCGATAAGCGTTTTTGGTTTCCATCGCGGGTTGTTACATCCATGACCGCCGAAATACGACCCCCGTGATTGGCGTTGTAGGCCCCTGTGAAGACCTCGGCGTTCTTGATGAGGTCGGTCTCAAAGACAGAATACAATCCAATCGAGTGAAAGGGATTGTAAAGGAGCATGCCGTCCAACATCACCTTGTTCATGACGGGGGAACCACCGCGGATGTACAATTGCCCGCCCTGGTCACCGGTAAAAACAACCCCCGGCAGAACTTGCAAATACTGGGCGATATCGGCTTCACCACCCACGGAAACGACCTGGGTAATTTGCTTGGGTGTTACGGTCTCGACCGAAACGCGGGTGTTGGTCAATTGTTCTTGTTTGGCGCCCAAGACCTCGACCTCCCTCAATCCTATGGATGACTTGTTGAGTAAAAGTCGAAAACTTAGGGTGGCTCCAGCGCTAAGATTAACAGGCACCGAGGCCGTATCGTAACCCAGGTACGTGCTGGTAAGTCGATATTGACCTGTTGGTACGTTTTTGATCGTAAAAAATCCATTCACATCGGTGCTGGCACCGATGGTCGTACCTGCCAAAAAAACATTGGTAAAAAGGATGGGTTCCCCGGTTCCTTTATCGTAAACAAAACCTCTGAGCGTACCTGTTTGGGCCGCTGTCTCACCCAACCAAAGGGTCAAAACCAACATAAAGAACAAAGACCGTGCCAAACAGCTTGGGTTCAGAAATCGCCTCATCAGGGCGAATTTAAGCGTAAACAAAGAAATTGCAACGTCATGCCAAGGCGGCGGCAACGGCCGTCGCGGCATCTTCAAGCGTAACAGCAGCGCGGATTGGCAAACCAGAAGCCTCCAAGAGCGATTTGGCCTCCACCGCATTGGTGCCCTGCAAACGAACGATCAAAGGAACCCGCAAGTCCCCAATTGTACGGCAGGCTTCAATAATTCCGTTGGCCACCCGATCGCAACGAACGATACCCCCAAAAATGTTGACCAAAATGGCCTTTACGTTGGGGTCTTCCAGAATAATGTTGAAGGCTTGGGCAACCCGCTCGGCCGAGGCCGTTCCCCCTACGTCCAAAAAGTTGGCAGGGCTACCGCCGCTGAGCTGAATCATGTCCATGGTGGCCATGGCCAGCCCTGCTCCGTTCACCATGCAACCGACGTTGCCGTCCAGTTTAACATAATTCAAATTAAACGATGCAGCTTTGAGTTCGGTGGGATCCTCTTCGCGAGGGTCGTGCATTTTGGAAATGGCGGGGACACGCATCAAGGCGTTGTCGTCAATATTGACTTTGGCATCCACCGCCAAAATTCGATCATCCGATGTCTTGAGGACCGGATTGATTTCAAACAGAGAGGCTTCAACTCCTTCAAAGGCCTTGACCAGGTTTTGACAAAACGACACCATCTCCTTGAAAGCCTGACCCTTCAGTCCCAAATTCAAGGCGACACGCCTTGCCTGGTAAGCTTGGAATCCAATCGTTGGGTCAATCCATTCGCGGTAAATTTTCTCGGGGTGTTTTTCGGCCACCTCTTCAATGTCCATCCCTCCCTCCGGAGAATACACCATGACAAAACCACCCTTGGCGCGATCCAGCAAGACCGACATGTAAAATTCTTGGGTTGGAGAAGGACCGGGAGCGTAAACATCTTCTGCAATCAAAACCGAATGCACGGTTTTGCCGGCAGCCCCGGTTTGCGGCGTCACCAATTGCATACCCAAAATCTGGGAACTCAAATCACGGACCTGATCCATGGACTTGGCCAATTTGATTCCCCCGCCTTTGCCCCGTCCACCGGCATGAACCTGGGCCTTCACGACCCACCAACCGGTACCGGTCTGTTCCTGGATTTGGGTCGCAGCACGAACAGCTTCCTCCGCGGTTTCGGCCAAGAGACCACGCTGGACGGCCACACCGTATTGGGAAAGCAAGGATTTGCCCTGGTATTCGTGAATGTTCATGGGATTTGGTTATAAGATAGGAATTTCAAACAGGGCATGGCCTTAGCCACCAAAGTCATCAAAGGCCACATGCTCCTTGGGGATCCCCCAATCATCGCACATCTTTAGAACGGCGGCATTCATCATCGGGGGACCACAGAAATAGAATTCGATTTCTTCGGGCTCCTTGTGCTTGCTCAGGTAATTATCAATAAAGGATTGGTGGACAAAACCCAGGAATCCATCCCCTTCACGATCTTCCAAATCCTTGCTAACCTTCCAGTTATCTTCTGGGAGCGGCTCGGACAAGACCACATGGAAACGGAAATTGGGGAACTCCTTTTCGATGGCCCGGAATTCATCCACGTAGAACAATTCTCGCTTGGAACGACCTCCATACCAGTAACTTACCTTGCGACCGGTTTTGAGGGTATGAAACAAATGGAAAACATGCGCACGCAATGGAGCCATACCGGCACCGCCTCCGACATAAACCATTTCTTTCTGGGTATCCTTGATGAAGAATTCTCCGTAAGGACCCGAAATGGTCACTTTGTCACCCGGCTTGGCATTGAAAACAAAAGACGAACAAACGCCTGGATTCACTTTCATCCAATCATTGGAGGCCCGATCCCAGGGGGGGGTGGCAATACGAATGTTCAACTTGATGATATTGCCTTCGGCAGGGTGGTTGGCCATGGAATAGGCCCGGAAAATGGGCTCGGGGTTCACCATTTTGAGATCCCATAATTTGAACTTGTCCCAGTCTTCTTTGAACTTGTCCTTACCGGCCGGATCATTCGGAGCCGGTGCAATGTCGATGTTCTTGAAATCAACCGTACAGGCAGGAACGTCCACTTGGATATAGCCACCGGCTTCAAAATGCAGGTTCTCCCCTTCGGGCAATTTCACCGTAAATTCCTTGATGAAGGTGGCCACGTTGTAGTTGGAAACCACTTCACATTCCCACTTTTTGATTCCGAATATTTCTTCCGGAATATGGATTTTCATGTCGTTCTTGACCTTGACCTGGCAGGCCAGGCGCCAGTGTTCGGCCTGTTCACGGCGATTCAAATGCCCTTTTTCGGTGGGTAGGACATCACCGCCCCCTTCCAAAATCTGGCATTTGCACATCGCACAGGTTCCACCACCACCGCAAGCCGAAGGCAAAAACAATTTGCGCTCCGACAAGGTGGTTAACAACGTAGAACCCGCCGCTACCTTCATTGGATTGGCGGTGTCGCCATTCACGATAATTTGGACATCGCCGCTATTGACCAATTTGGCCTGGGCGTACATCAACACAAAAACCAGCAGAAGGATCACCCCGGAAAAGGCCAGGATGGAATAAAAAATGATGGATAAGGTTGCCCCGGTTAACATAGTCGTCGATCGTTTATAGCGTAATACCCAAAAAACTCATGAAGGCAATGCCCATCAAGCCAGTAATAATGAACGTTATGCCCAACCCACGCAAAGGAGCTGGCACGTCCGAATAGCGAAGACGCATCCGAATAGCCGCGATAGCGACAATCGCTATCATCCAACCCACCCCGGAACCCAATCCAAAGACCGTGGCTTCGGCAAATTCATAATCCCTTTCCTGCATGAAAAGAGATCCGCCTAAGATGGAACAATTCACCGCGATCAAGGGCAGGAAAATCCCAAGCGCCCCGTACAATTCAGGAGATAATTTTTCAACCAACATCTCAACCAACTGAGTCATGGAGGCGATGGTGGCAATGAACATAATAAAAGCCAGGAAGCTCAAATCCACTTTGGCCAAGGACGGGCTAATCCAAGCCAAGGCGCCTTCCTTGAGAACTTTGTTGAGGAGCAGCCAGTTCAAGGGAACCGTGATCGTTAATACAAAGACGACCGCGATCCCAAGGCCGAGAGCGGTCTTGACATTCTTGGAAACGGCCAAATAGGAA
>JAIXRA010000122.1 GCA_027485465.1 Bacteroidota bacterium
GCGCCGCCCACCCTTTGGGAATAGGCCTCCGCAAAAAAAACCGCCGAACGTTGCAACGATTCCAACGCCAAATACAGGTACGCAGGTACCTTGTAATTTACGATAACAACGGATATTTCCAAATTCGCCGCGCCTTGAATTAATACAAACTCGTACCCAGGCCCAGATGGGTCACCCGAACATTTTGACTAGGGACCCCCAGCGACTGCGAAAATCGCAGAACATAAGGTCGACCCCCGAGCAAAACCCGAGCCCCGGCGCTGTACATCAATCCCCACTGATTTAGATTGGATTGGTATTCCCGAATGATATTCCCAAAGGAATCCACTTCCCGATTCAGCCAAAAATTGTTGATGAAATTGTATTCCAAACCAAGCCCCCCAAAGAATCCCACCGCATCATCCCTGTCAGCCAGGCTACCCCGGCCTAGGTTGAGTTCCACGAGCAGGGGTACATTGACCATAAACAAGCTACCAAAATTGCTCCACTGCAGGGCCAGGCCCAGGTTGGACCCGGCGCTCACCGACATCAAGTCGTTGGGAGACCAAAAGGCATAACGGGGGCTGTAATTAAATCCCTGAAGGACCAATCCGGGCCCCAGGCTGGTGGCGGTCGGTTGGTACCAGTACAAACCAGTGGTCAATTCCTGCATGAATTCAGGACGAGCGGGCCGCTCCATCCGGGTACTCGTTGCCGAGCGACCCGCTCGGGGGTTGCGTTTGGACCCGGCCGCATAGCGGTCAATAGCCGTGCCTTGGGCCCAGGCTTCCACCGGGGCAACCAGCAAAAGCAGGCCAACCATCATCTTGATTCCCAAAGGCCATCGCATTGTCATCCAGGGGCGTTTTTGCTTTATCAAAAGTACTGACCTTTCCTATCTTTACTGCTGAAGGCTCATCCAACTCATCATGCAATTTATAGGAATTCGCGAAATTCATCTCAAATCCCGGAATCTCCGCAAAAGTCTGTCGTTTTATCAAGACCTCTGCGGATTTCCGGTTCTCTCGTATATCAAGGACAAACACGCCATCTTTAACGCCGGCTCCAACCTGCTCTATTGCCACCAGCTCAAAAGCGGGGAAGAATTTCCGGGCGGTTCGGCCGCTGAGTTCATGAATCAGTTTTTGTCCATCGAAGCTTCGCCCGGTGAATTCGATAACAATCTCGACGAAGTACGCGATAGCGAATACAAAATGTTATCCGAAGGTCAGTACGACCGCAACAAACGTTTTTTTCGAATGGAAGACCCCGACGGCAATTTGGTGGAAGTCGTGGAATTCGGTCATTGGGATATGTAGATCTAATCCCTTGTTTATCGCATTAAAAACCAAACGATTGGCCAATCAACAAACGATTCTGAATTCCATGCGCGGCAAGGGGTTGGGGCTTTGGATCCTCCTTTTATGGGCGAGCTGCAGTGGGCTTGTTTCGGCCCAGATGCTGGACCCTGTTCGTTGGACCACCTCCGTTACCCGGGTGAACGATAGCACCGCTCGTTTGGTGATAGATGCCCAAATCGACGAAGGCTGGCATTTGTATTCCCAATTCATGAAATTCGGACCGGATCAATTTGGACCCGAACCCACGGTCTTTCAATTGCGGTTGCCAGCCGGAGTCCTTCGAATCGGGAACGTGCAGGAGCTCACCAAAGCGCACGAAGAGGCAGCCCCCCTTTTTGATGGGCTCGTGGTACGCTCTTTTGAAGGAAAAGCTCGTTTTGCCCAGGATTTGCGAGTGTATCGTTCAAAGTCCGATATCACGGGCACTGTGAACTACATGGCCTGCGATGACCGGCAGTGCCTGGCCCCGCAGGAACGCAGCCTACGCTGGAAGCTTGAGGGCTACACCGAAACGTTGGCAGAGAACCCATCCAACGACACCAGCGCTGCCGGTAACCTCTCGGCGACTGAAACCAAGAACCAGGGAGAAATCCGGGAGCAAAACCCCTCCAACACCCCCTCCCAAAAGCCCCAAGAAGGCTCCGGTTGGTGGACCTTGTTGCTAGCCGGCTTTGCAGGAGGGCTCTTGGCCCTGCTGACGCCTTGTGTTTTCCCGATGATTCCCCTGACGGTTTCGTATTTCACCAAACAAGGAGGCTCCAAAGGCCGGACTTGGACCATGGCCTTGGGATACGGACTCAGCATCGTGGTCATCTATGTGGCGTTGGGCATGGGCGTTACCCTGCTATTTGGTTCGGATGCCTTGAACAACATGGCCAGCAACATCGTCTTTAACCTGGTGTTCTTTGGGATGCTCCTGGTCTTTGGGTTTTCCTTCCTGGGGGCCTTCGAAATCACCCTCCCCTCGTCCTGGACCAACAAAGCCGATCAACAGGCCGATAAAGGGGGCTGGGGAGGTTTGTTTTTTATGGCCTTTACCCTCGCCCTTGTTTCGTTCTCGTGCACCGGGCCCATCATCGGTACCCTCCTGGTCGAAGCGGCGGTTCGGGGAGCACTTCTGGGGCCGGCCATAGGGATGCTGGGTTTTTCGCTGGCCTTGGCCCTGCCTTTTACCCTCTTTGCGGTATTCCCCAACTGGCTGCAACAATTACCTCGATCCGGCTCTTGGATGAATTCCGTCAAAGTCGTCTTGGGCTTTTTGGAATTGGCCTTTGCCCTCAAATTCCTTAGCAATGTGGACCTGGCCTACCATTGGGGGATCCTCGACCGCGAAATATTTCTGGTGTTATGGATTGCCATCTTCACCCTTTTGTCCCTGTATCTTTTGGGATTCATCCGTTTTTCCCACGACAGCCCCATGGCCCATTTGGGTTTGGTCCGCATGACCTTGGCCATCGCTTCGATAGCCTTTACCTTGTACTTGGTACCAGGTCTTTGGGGAGCTCCGCTGCATGCGGTCAACGCCTTTGTTCCGCCGCTGGCAAGTCAAGATTTTGTGTTAGGAACAACACACGGTCCTGCTTCCGGGGCCGCTTCGGATCAACCCGTTGCCAAATACAGCGATATCCTCCACGCACCGCACAATCTTCCCTCCTTCTTTGATTACGAAGAGGGCATGGCCTATGCCCGTCGTGTCAACAAACCCGTTATGCTGGATTTTACGGGGCATAGCTGCGTGAATTGCCGCAAAATGGAGGCCTCGGTATGGGTACTACCCGATATCCTGGAACGACTTCGCAACGAAGTGGTCCTGATTTCCCTTTATGTGGATGACAAGACGCCTCTACCCGCCGCCGAACAGTACCGTTCCACCTTCAGCGGGCAGTGGATTGATCAATTGGGGGCCCGTTGCAGCGACCTGCAGGCGTCGCTATTCCAAACCAATTCACAGCCGTATTATGTTTTGCTGGATCACGATGGCAAATCCTTGGCACCGCCGGCTTCCTACGATCCGGACCCCGAATTGTTCCGTACATTTTTGGATCAGGGCATCCGCCAATTCCGGGAAGCATCTGCCCCACGCTAATCCATGAACCAACAGCCATCAACTCCAGAGGCCCTGAAGGCTCTCCTGAACAACGAATTGGAGCAGATGCATCGGATGCATCAATCCTTTGTTATGGATCAGGACCTGCATCATCAAATTCTGCTAGCGGCCAATAAGCTGGCGATGGCCCTACGCCGTGAAAACAAAATTTTGTGTTGCGGGAACGGAGGTAGCATGAGCGATGCCATGCATCTGGCCGAAGAATTGAGCGGAAGGTTTCGCAAGGATCGGCCGGCTTTGGCGGCTTTGGCCTTGAGTGATCCTGGATTTTTGACCTGCGCAGCCAACGATTTTGGTTACGAAGCGGTCTTTGAAAGAGGGGTCGAAGCCTTGGGGCGGCCCGGTGATGTTTTGGTAGGAATTTCGACTTCGGGCCGTTCGGCCAATGTGTTACGGGCTTGCCGCAAAGCCAAGGAGCGGGGCATGCTCGTCATAGGCTTGGGCTCCGGGGATGGAGGGGAATTGGCTTCGGTCAGTGATGTCTGCTTAGGCGTTCCCACCGAAGGGACCGCCGACCGTGCCCAGGAATCCCATATCCGGATTATTCACCTTTGGCTGGCGCTCTTGGAGAAAGAGCTTTTTGGGATTTGAGCTCCCGTTCATAACGGTAACGGTTGATGATGAGCACCCGACCCGGCTCAAAAGCATTTTCTGCCCTATCCAGGTTGTTGTAGGCCTGCAATTTGATCAAAGGGAGCCCCGCGCGTTCAGCGACGGACAAGGGGCTATCTCCCGGACGTGTTACGATAATCCAGCCCTGTCTTTCGGCCTCGGCACTGTACAAGACCGAAGTCGTAGCCGGAACCCTCTCTTCCTTCCTAACGGGGACCACCTCTTCTTCGGTCGCCTCCGGAAGTCCAAGGGCCAGGGTGTCCAGGCGATGCAACTTCAACCGTTCAACCAAGCCAATAAGGCGGGGTGGATAAGCCGTATCCGTCGCGTAGCCGGCCTTTTTGAGACCCATTGCCCAACCCCTGTAATCGGTGACCTCCAGGCTATCAAACAAAAAGCGGTAGCGGGCTTTGCCCAAAAAACGCACACGGTCCTCAAACGATGAATCGGGATGCTCATAAACCCGAAAACAATCCATGGGTCGGTCATCGTCCACATGCATCGAATCTCCTTTCCATCCCATCCCGCATTTGATCCCAAAATGATTGTTGCCTTTCAGGGCCAAGGGGCTGGTCCCGGCGGCTGACTCCAAGAGACCCTGCGCCAAGGTGATACTAGCAGGAATGCGGTGCAAGCGCATATGCGCCATGGCCAAAGCTTGGTATTGTTGGATGTAAACCTGCTGCACCGAATCCAGACTTGCGGCCCTGGTTTTGGTGCTTGCAACCAATACGAAACAAAGGGCTAAGAACAAGGCCCTCAAGCGCCCACGGCCAACAGGGCTCAACTCGGGTTTATCGAACCAGGGTTCCAATTTCTTCGCCTTCGATGACCTTCAACAGGTTACCATGCCGGTTCATGTCAAAGACGATGATTGGCAAGCGATTTTCCTGACACAACGCAAAGGCGGTCATGTCCATGACCTGCAGATTGCCAATCAAAGCTTCGCTGTATTGAAGGGTCTGGTAGCGAACTGCATCGCTGTGTTTCTCGGGATCCTTGTCGTAAATCCCATCCACCCGCGTTCCTTTGAGAATAACATCGGCATGGATTTCAACTGCCCGCAACGAAGCGGCGGTATCGGTGGTAAAATAAGGATTTCCGGTTCCGGCCCCAAAAATGACCACCCGGCCCTTTTCGAGATGACGGACGGCGCGGCGGCGGATGAAGGGTTCAGCAATCTGCTCCATTTTGATGGCGGACTGCAAACGTGTTGAAATTCCTTTCTTTTCCAAAGCGGCCTGCAAGGCCATGCTATTGATCATGGTAGCGAGCATCCCCATGTAATCACCCTGGGCACGCTCCATACCGCCTGATTCGGCCTGAACACCACGAAAAATATTCCCACCACCAACCACAACGGCGATTTGGACACCGTGCTTTACACACGCTTCGATTTCTGAAGCATAACGATCCAAAACGGACTGATCAATACCAAACTGCTGGGCCCCCATGAGGGCTTCACCGCTTAGTTTGAGCAAGACCCGCTTGTATTTCATGAGCGGCTGGGCTTAGGCGCCGATGGAAACGCGATGAAAGGCTTTGACCGTCAAACCGGCCTGAACCTTTTGCAACATCTGCGCGATGGTAACGGCGTTGTCCTTCACAAAGGCTTGGTTGAGCAGGGTTTGGTCTTGGTAGAACTTGTTCAGCTTGCCCATCGCAATCTTCTCCAAAATCGCTTCGGGTTTGCCCTCGGCGCGAGCTTGGTCTTTGCCGATTTCAATTTCTTTCTCGATCAGCGAAGGATCCACATCGTCCTTGTCCACGGCGATAGGGCTCATAGCGGCAATTTGCATGGCGACATCCTTACCGGCCAGCGTAACGTTCTCGTTCAGACCCTGGTTGAGGGACACCAAAACACCCAATTTGCCATTGCTATGAATGTAGGTGACAACCCCTTCACCCTCCAGAACCTCAACGCGGTTAACGCCGATTTTCTCGCCGATTTTGCCGGTGTATTCGACCAACAAATCAGAAACCACCGCACCATCCATGGTCGTTGGCAGAAGAGCCTCCGCTGAACCCAATCCATGGGCCATGCAATGCTCGGCCAATTTGCGGGCCAAGGAAGTAAAATCCTCGTTCTTGGCGACAAAATCCGTTTCGCAGTTGAGCTCCAGGAGCAAACCGCGGGTTTGGGCATCGTTTGTCAGGGCAACCACGATTCCTTCGTTGGCCTGGCGGTCGGCACGGCTGGCCGAAACTTTTTGACCCTTTTTGCGAAGGATGACGACAGCTTCTTCAAAATCACCGTTGGCCTCGGTCAAGGCTTTTTTGCAGTCCATCATGCCGGCTCCGGTTTGCATACGGAGTTTGTTTACATCAGCGGCGGTTATATTCATGTTGTTATGATTAATGGCGGAATTGGTTTTGGGTTGCGCTCGTCAACGCGAGGCCTTGTGAAGCCGGCGCGATGCGAACAGACAGGATTGTTATAAAGCGTACAGCGAAGGATGAAAAACGTGCCTCTTAAAGGGCAGGATTTTCCTCGGTTGCTTCGGCGCTCTCAGCGGTAGCAGGTGCTTCGGCGGGTGCTTCGGCGGGTACTTCAGCAGCGGCTTCAACGGCGACGGCGGGTGCATCGGCTGCAACTTCTTCGGTCGCAACGTCCTCGGCGCTGTCCTTATCGTACTTGCGCTCTTCCAGACCTTGGGCGACGGCATCCATAATTGCCCTGGTAATCAAGGCGATGGACTTGGTAGCATCGTCGTTGGCAGGAATCGGGAAATCCACTTGGGTGGGATCCGAATTGGTATCCACCATCGCAAAGGTGGGGATGTTCAACTTTTGGGCTTCCTTGACCGCAATGTGCTCGTTTTTGATATCCACGATGTAGAGGGCTGCTGGAAGGCGGTTCAATTCTTCGATACCACCCAAAACGCGCTGTAATTTTTCCTTTTCGCGGGAAATCATCAGGCGCTCCTTCTTGGACAACGTGGCCATGGTTCCGTTCTGCTCCATCTTGTCGATGTTGGACATCTTTTTGATGGATTTGCGAACCGTCGCAAAATTGGTGAGCATACCACCCAACCAACGCTCGGTCACGTAGGGCATGTTCAGACGCTGAGCTTCGGACTCGATGATTTCTTTGGCCTGCTTCTTGGTGGCGACAAAGAGAACTTTGCGGCCAGAGCGTACGATCGAGCGGATGGCATTGGAAGCCTCCTCGAGTTTGGACTGGGTATGGTTTAGATCGATTAAATGAATATCGTTCTTCTCCATAAAGATGTACGGAGCCATCTTGGGATGCCATTTGCGCTTGAGGTGTCCAAAGTGAACGCCTGCATCCAACATTTCTTGCTGTGTAACTTGTGCCATGGTCTTTCCTCCGATTAACGTTTGCTGAATTGGAAACGACGACGGGCCTTCCGGCGTCCAAACTTCTTACGCTCCACCATACGTGGATCCCTGGTCAACAGCTTTTCGGCCTTGAGCGGGGTGTGGAAGTCGGGGTTGAGCTCGTTAAGGGCACGGGCCAGGGCAAGCAAAAGAGCGTCGGCTTGTCCGGAGACACCGCCGCCGCTGAGGTTGGCTTTGACATCGTATTGACCCAGGGTCTGGGTCGCTGCAAAGGCCTTGTTGACCTTTTGCTGGAGGGTCTCCAGCGGAAAGTATTCGTTGTAGGGACGGCCGTTGACCGTGATGCTACCGTTGCCGGGGGTCAGATAAATCCGGGCGACGGCGGTTTTTCTCCTACCAATGGTGTTGGTCTGGGACATGAATTAAAAGGTTAGATTTTCGGGGTTCTGAGCGCCATGCGGGTGTTCGGCACCGGCATAAACATGCAGGTGGCGAAACATCTCGCGACCCAGCCGGTTTTTGGGGAGCATGCCACGGACAGCTTTCTCCAGCACGTAGGTTGGGCGGCGTTTCATCAGTTCCTTGGCCGTCTCCAGGCGCTTACCGCCGGGATAACCGGAATAAAAGAAATAATCTTTTACCCCCATTTTTTGGCCCGAAAACCTCACCTTGTCTGCGTTGATGACAATGATATTGTCCCCGCAGTCTACGTGTGGGGTGTAGCTGGCTTTGTGCTTGCCCCGGAGAACCGAAGCAATGCGGGTGGCCAGGCGTCCCACAATCTCTGAGTTGGCGTCAACGACGTACCACTTCTTCACAACCGTCTGACGGTTGGCAGAGACAGTCTTGAAACTTAACGTATCCACTTGATATTGATTGAAATTTGACCTTTAACCGGACTATTCCGGGTAAAGGACCGCAAATATACGAGGTTCGACCTCCTTTTCAGCTGCAAACGGTCCAAAAAACCTGCCCTGCCCTTGCAGTGAACGTCACCACCCCCGATGGACCCCTGATCAGCCCTTGAAGGGCACCCGGTCTGCGATGGAGCGGCCCAGGGTCAATTCATCGGCGTATTCCAATTCGGCCCCTACAGCCACACCCCGGGCCAAGGTGCTCAGGGTAACCGGCGTGTTGGACAATCGCCTGGACAAATAAAAGGCGGTGGTTTCGCCCTCGTGGGTTGAATTCAGGGCCAAAACCACCTCCTTCACCGCTCCGGCTTCCACCCGGGCCATCAATTCCTCGATACGCAATTGCTCGGGCTGAACGCCCTCCAGGGGGGCAATCAGGCCTCCCAGGACATGATAAACGCCCGTGTATCGACCGGTTTGCTCGATGGCCATCAAATCCCGGGGATCGGCTACAACGCAAACCGTTTCGTGCTGACGGCGTGGATTGGAGCAAACCGAACACAAAGCATGGTCGCTGAAATGAAAGCAACGCTCGCAATACTGAATTTCTTCGACCAGGCGTTTGAGTGCATCGCCCAGGCCCAAGGCCTCGCTGGGTTCGCGGCGCAGCAAATGCAAAACCAACTTGAGCGCAGACTTGCGACCAATGCCCGGAAATCGCGCAAAGGCATTGACGGCATCCTGCACCAGTTGAGACCCCAATTCCACGGCCCAAAAATAGCAACAGCCAACGAGGACCCGTGCCTTTCTTAACTTCGCCATCAAACAAAGCTTTTGAGCCCCTACCTCCTTCTCTCGTTAATCCTCGGATACTTTGGTATTCTGGTGCTGACCTCTTGGTTCACTTCCAGGGGCGGGGATAACCAATCGTTTTTTGTGGCCAACCGCCAAGCTCCTTGGTATCTGGTGGCCTTTGGCATGATAGGCGCCTCCTTGTCGGGGGTCACCTTTGTTTCGGTACCGGGCGCCGTGGGCGCAGGCGTTGGTAACAACGCGTTTTCTTATTTTCAGTTGGTATTGGGTTATTTTATTGGCTATCAAATCATTATACGAGTCCTTCTGCCGCTTTATTATCGCCTGAACCTCACCAGCATCTACGGGTATCTGCGCTTGCGCTTAGGCCCCTCTTCGCATTATACCGGCGCTTCGTTTTTTTTGGTATCGCGGACCATTGGTTCATCCTTTCGATTGTACCTGGTTTCGATGATCTTGGATCAGTTTATTCTGGGCCCGCTGGGAATTCCCTTTGCGCTCACGGTGGTTTTGACCATTGCGCTCATCTGGCTTTACACCTATCGAGGTGGGATGAAAACCATCGTCATTACCGACACCTTCCAGACGGCCTTTTTGTTATTGGCTGTTGTTTTTAGTCTGTACAGCATCATGGGTGATTTGGGTTGGAATGCCACCGAGCTTTATAGGGCCATGACCAGCGATGCCCTACGATGCCCGGATAATGGAGCCCAACCCGGCACCCCGATGGACCAAATATTTTTTGGGGACAACGGAAGCCGTAATTTCTGGAAGATGTTTTTTTCGGGCATTTTTATCACCGTGGTGATGACCGGCCTGGACCAGGATATGATGCAAAAAAACCTGAGCTGCCGCAATCTCCGGGATGCCCAAAAGAATATGTTTTGGTTTAGCTTGGTGCTTGTGGTGGTCAACCTTCTGTTCTTGGTTCTTGGCTACCTGTTGTATGCCTACGCAGACCACCATCAATTGACCTTGCCGTCCAAGGCCGACTTGCTTTTTCCCACCCTTGCCTTTGAACATTTTTCGGTAGCGGCAGGATTAACTTTTGTTATCGGATTAATCGCAGCGGCCTATTCCACGGCCGACTCCGCTCTGGCCGCCCTAACTACTTCGTTTTGCGTGGACTTTTTGGGCTTTGACCAAACCAAAGGAAGCACGCGCACCCGAAAAATCGTTCATCTGGGCATGTCTCTCCTGATTGCCGTTCAAATCTTGATTTTTCATTCCCTGCACAACGAATCACTCATCACCCAATTATTCACGGTGGCCGGTTACACGTACGGGCCCTTGCTGGGAATGTTCGCCTTTGGATTGGCCACCAAGAGGCCCGTTCTAGATCGATGGGTCCCTTGGGTAGCTGTCGCTGCTCCGGTGCTCTGTTATATTCTGAAAGCAAACGCTGACCGTTGGCTTGGGGGTTATCAATTCGGATTTGAATTACTGATTTTGAACGGCGCCCTCACCTTTGGGGGCTTGTGGCTCCTCTCACGACCATTGAACACCGTTGCCCAAGCCCAAGCACCCACCGACTAAAACCAAAACATGGATAACAATCTCACCAAAGAAAGGCTTCAAGATTCTTTTGAGCAAAAGAGCTGGACCGAAATCAAAGCCTCCTCCTCTTGGCAAATTTTCAAAATCATGGCGGAGTTTGTGGAGGGTTTCGAAAAACTTTCCCGTATCGGCCCCTGTGTTTCCATCTTTGGTTCGGCCCGAACCCAACCCGATAGTCCCTATTACCAGGTAGCCGAAGAAATTGCGACCCTTTTGGTAGCCAAAGGCTACGGTGTCATCACCGGAGGTGGGCCCGGGATTATGGAAGCCGGTAACAAAGGAGCCCGCGAAGCCGGAGGAAAATCGGTTGGTCTTAACATTGATTTACCGTTTGAGCAAACGCATAATCCCTACATTGACGCCGACAAGCTCATGAATTTTGATTACTTCTTTGTTCGCAAATTAATGTTCATCAAATACGCCCA
>JAIXRA010000003.1 GCA_027485465.1 Bacteroidota bacterium
CTGGATATTCACAATCGCAATCATGGAATGGCTGGATTTTGGAGGTGCGAAGATACGGATTACTTGTTTACTTGGGATAATTTATTGCACCAAAATACGCTAAAATGGGTAATTAATCCCGAAAACGGTTGAAAATAGCGGATAGGCCCCCTTGACGATGGGGCCCTGAAGGACCTGGTTTCTCCATTCGTAATCCTTCCACTCGCGGTCGGTCCAACGCCGTAGAACCCAACGTTCCTCGGGGACAAGGGCCGGATCCCGGACTTTGAGGGCAAAATCAACCCGCAAAACAAAAAAACCAAAATCGTAGCGAAGTCCGGTGCCTTGGTTAATCGCCAATTGGCTGGCAACTCGTTCAAGGCTAAAATTCCCCAAGCCCCCGTAGCTGCTGTCGTTGAGCGTCCAAATATTACCTGCATCCACAAAAAGAGCCCCTTGAAGGCTGCCCAGTAATTTGAATCGCCATTCCAGGTTGCTTTCGAGACGAACTTCCCCAAATTGAATGAGTCGACCGCTCGCGTAATTGCTGAGGGAGCCCGGTCCCAAACCCCGTACTGGCCAGGCCCTTAGTGAATTGGTTCCGCCCCCAAAGGTTCGCTTTTCCAAGGGAAGGGTGCTTTGATCCCCAAACGGCAGGCCCACCGAGGCCAGGGCTCTGCAAGCCAGGACCGAAGCGCCTCGAAGCCGGTAATGCCGCCTCCATTCCGCGTCGGCCTTGAGGTATCGAAAATAGGGGAGGCCAAAAAGCGTATCCCCCCCGCCATCGATAGCGCCGACGCCTTTGAGGAGGCTGTACAAATTTCCAGAACCCTCCAAAACGAGGCGCCAATAATCCCGTTGGGGTTCGCGGATACGGTCTTGCAGCCAGCTACCCCGCAATCCAGAGCTGAAATAGGAAACGAAATTGGCACGAAGCAAGGGATCGTTCAATTGATCCAGCAATTTCTGCAGGTCAGCACTGAGGGAGCCAGTATTGGCATACGTGAACTCCAAGGGAACTAGCTCGTAACGGGTGTACCGGTGAACTTGGCCGGTAAAACTCAGGCTGGCTTTGAGGATGTTTCGATCAAAGTCAAGTCGCTGCTGCCTTTGGTATTGCAACCCCCAAAGGGTTCGCTCACTCCCGTTGAGACCGAGCGATTGAAAACGCCCAGGCCTCAAAATGCCGGGCACGCTCAGTTGGGTTCTCAACCCCAGGTCCAGGGTGTTCAGTCCGGAACCCGCACTGCTGCTGCCCGTCAATTGTTGGGATTCTGCACCCACGGAGGCCCTGATTTCCAATTGGTCCCCCAGCCTCAAAGCATTTCGTCGGGTAAAAGAAACATTCCCGTTCAACCCAAACAAGGCGATGCTGTTGGTTGAAAATTCAGTTTCAGCCCCAAAAAGCCATTTTGGCAGGGGCTGCAAATGGAGGCGGACCCCGATGAGACGGGTCTGATCATCCACTTCCAATTCAAAATTCCCAGGGGCGAAAAGCCCCAGCTGGGCGTAACGGTTAAGGGTGTTTCGAAGTTTGGATTCGGAATAGGTGAGGTCTTTGTTAAAGTCAATAGGGCTCAGGGCCAAAAAGGTATCCAAGGGCTCGTAGGTGTTATGGTATTGGAGCCAATTTTTGGGAAAATCATGGAAATCAGTCGAAAATGTTCGGTCCATCGGCGCTCGCTCCCGGCCGATGTCCAAGGTCCAGCGGTTGAGACGGTAGGCTTGATGGTAATACGATTGGGCAGGTTTGCGAATTTGCAATACCAGGTCAATGACGCCTGTTTGGCGGCTGCTATCCGCGATAAATTCAATAAAATCGGTGCTAAATCGAAAGAAACCCTGATCCCGCAACTGCTGCGCCAACCAGTTCCTGGTTTGGTTCAGGGAAGTGGCTTGGTAGGGCTGACCACTGCGTGGAAACCGGTCGGAGTTGAGGGCCTGCAGGCTTTCCAAAACGAGCGCTAATTCCGGGGAAGGGCAACGGGTTTGAATGGAACCCAGCAAATAAGTGGGCCCGGGTTCCATCGAAAAGACCTCGACAGCGCCCCTTTTACCTAACACTCGCTCCGATCGAACCGATGCCCGTAGGTGGCCTTGGTCCATGAGGGCTTTGCGCAAGAATTCTGTTTTGGAATCCAAGCCTTCGGTGGTACTCAAGACCGGAGCTTCTGAAAATCGAGTAAGAATGGTATTGCGGAAGCGGGTGGTTTGACCCTGTCGCAAACCCAGATAGGCATGGGTTCGCCAAGGGAAGAGGCCCAGGGCGCGGCGGTTCAGGCCGGGTTTCAGGGATTTTTCCATGGCCCTGGCCTGGGCCCTGGGAACCCCTTCCAAGCGATAACTTTTGAGCCAAACACTGCCCTCGTTCAGTCTTTTTTGGACCGTGCAAGAACTCTGCAGCAGCAGGATGGGCAGCACGAGCAGGCTTAGCTGGCGGAGTATCTTTGGAAGGTGGAAAACAGACATTGGAGCAAAGCCGAAGTTAAAGCCATGGCGGCCCTCGCTCAACGGCCTTTGGGCAAGTTGCAGCCCGAAGTCTTGGTCGAGGGCCCCAAAATGATGGTGGAAGCCCTCCGTAGCGGTTGGGTCCCCACCGCATTGGTTCTTGATTCAAAGCATTTGGAAAGCAACCATGGTGATATTCGGGCGTTGATTGATTCGTTGCAGACCTATTTGGAATGCATAGGGTGGGCCTCCACGACAGAAATGGGAAGAATTTCTAGGCTCAACAGCCCCCCGGCTGTTTTGGGTTTCTTCCGACAACCAATGACGGAGGAAAGAAAAACGGACCTTTCTCCGTGGTGGTTGGTTTTGGATCGTATTCAGGATCCGGGTAACCTGGGGACCCTGTTGCGCA
This sequence comes from Bacteroidota bacterium, assembly GCA_027485465.1. Classification (GTDB taxonomy): domain Bacteria; phylum Bacteroidota; class Bacteroidia; order UBA7662; family UBA7662; genus SYHX01. Next base: position 2,840 of record JAIXRA010000003.1, read on the forward strand.
ACGCCGATTGGTTCGGGTTTTGTGGATTGATCTGCAGTCCCGACACGGTGGATTGCTACAACAGCAAGGTCATGCAGGCCTCCATGGGTTCTGTTTTTCGGATACCGGTGCATTACACCCCCTTGACTCAAGAGAATTTATCCCGCATAACCGGCTTTTCTGAACAGATTTTTGGACCCCCAACAACAGGAAATCATGCATTGGGAGTTTCTTCGGGGCCGTGGGTTGTCGGGGCCGATACCCGCGGTGTTTCGATGGATGACGTGACTTTTCCCAAGGAGGGCGGCCTGCTATTGGTTGGCAACGAATCCAAAGGTCTTAGCGAACAGGCCAAAGCACTGTGTCGGTATTTCTGGGCGATTCCATCCTATGGGAACGCAGAGTCTCTGAATGCGGCGGTGGCTGCTGGTGTTTGTTGTTACGGAATCCGAATTCGAACCGAACAGGTCTAAAAGGCGCGGGATGCGTTGACATCCCCCGTACATAGGGCCTTGATATTGAGGGGTTGGCCCCCTCCAATGGTTGCTGTGGCCGTCAGGGCCGAGTAAACCCAATCCCCTCGACCGAAGGAAGAAACCAGGTTGGCAAAACGGCGGGTGACTTGCAACGCATCGGTGGAATTGATAGAGCCCGATCGGTTGGGATCACCGGCATCAACTTTGAGGCCCGTAAGAGGCTGCAAGGCGGCGAAATGTCGGTTAATCAACAAGGCATCGGTCCCGTTAATGCCCTGCCAGGTCGGCGGATTCAGAATTTCCAAGGTATAGTTTCCCGGTACTAGGCCTTGGATGGACCAATCGCCTTGGCTACCGCACGGGCTTTGGCCAACGATTTGGCCCAGGCTGTCCACGGCCCGGACGGTAACACCAACCAAAGGGGACGATGTGCTGTTGTCGTATCGGAGGGTCCCCGCCATTTGCCCTCCAACAACAGGGGGATTGGAGGTGGTGGAGCTCAGGGCAATTTGGTGAACGGTGCTGTTTTGTCCGCTATAAAGGGTGGTTAAACTGAGAATGCCTGTGGCCGTCGTACCGGCAGCCTGTGTCGAGGAATTGAGAAGGTTGAGTTCAACACATTCCCCTGCATTCACGGCAAAAGGTGACTGGGTGGTTCCCCCTCCGCTAAACCCAAACCCCCCACCGCTAATTTGGATGGACTGGACCTGCAAAACCACGTTTCCACTGTTGCAAACCCAGCAAGATCGGGGCAAGGCCGTGCCCACGGGGACCATGCCCCAGTTGAGTGTGCTATCGCTGAGGGTCACCGAACGCAAAGTTGGAGTTTGGGATGGAGGTAGCACGGTGGTCATGCGCTCCAAGAATTGAGGATAGTCCACCAAGGGGTTGCGATTGGATTGGGCCGATTGGACATCGTTGTTACGACGTATGGAGATGGAGTCCGAAGGGTACAAGTTGACCCACTCCCGTAACATTCGTTGTTGCGCTGTATCCAAGAAGGACAGGTTCACTTGGCTGTTGGCGGCGTGTCGTAGTGCAAAGTACAAGACAGCCCGGGCCACCGGCCCTTTGTGGGCGTCCCGGGGTTCGAACCAAATTGAATTGGCTTTGGAACCTCCGGTATAGGTAAGGGTGGGGTTGGGCACCCAACCAAAAGGCTTGTTACCCCTGGCCGAATTGATCCCTCCGTCGGTGGTAAACAAATGGTGAAGGTCGCTTTGCATAGGCTCGGTAGATCCCATAAAGCTCTGAGGCCAAGTATGTTCAGTGTTCATGCTGTAAGGAGCATTGTTGAGTGTTCCGGTATTAAAATCGGTCGCAGTGTAGGAAATGGTACGACCCGAATACACGCATTCGTTCTTGTAAGGATTTGGATGGGATGGTTCCCGGCCGTTCACTTTCCAATTATCGATAACACCAAACATTCGTAACCGCCCATTGTTGGTTCCCGAATAACCCAAGGTCGTATACGGAGAACTAATCCGCTGAGCCAAGGCAGCTCGCAGACTTTCGCCTTCGAGGTTTTGGGTCGAGGCATAATAAGCCTGACTGAAGACGCCTTGACCTGTTAAATCAACTCGCAGGGTTCCTCCTTTGCCGTTGTGCGAAAGCAATAATTCGGCATTATTCCATGTATTGTGGCGGGGTTTGAACGACACGACGACCCGCTTGGATTGTCCGGGGGCCAAGCCAAAAAGGCTATCGTTGGTACGAAAGGGAAGGTGGCCGTAGTAGGGAAGGCATCGTGCCCTGCAAAGGATGCTGGCTGTATCGGTATTGGTGACCGTAAAACCCAAGGTATCATTGCTTGTTTCGGTTCGATTCCCAAAGGCCAGGACGCTTTGGGAAAGACTCAAGGCGTTTTGGGCGTTGAGGGGCGCTGCCAACCAGAGATGAGGTAAGGACAACCCTAGTAGGTACAAAACGATAGACGATGACTTTTTTTGGGATGGGATCGGCATGGAGAATATTTAATGGTTTGGTTAACAAGGACTAAACAAATGATTATCCTTGTTGTTATTTCTTTTTAACTTCATCAAAGATGCGAATATCCTACAAAACTCTGCTTTTGCCTTCCCTCTTGATTTTGGGTGGGGTGTACACGGCCTTAACCTCTAGCTCCAACCCCCCTATGGGTCATACAGGTTCTCCGGGCGAGTCCAATTGCAGTTCCTGCCACGGAGGCATCGTGGTCAATTCAGGGCCCGCTACCCGCAGTCTTCTCTTGAACGGTAGCGTTCCCACGTCCTACGTTCCCGGTCAGACCTATAATGTTAGTTTGACCGTGAACCGTGCCACCCGTGTCAAGTTTGGATTTCAACTCAAGGTCGAAGATGGCAACGGCAGCGATGCCGGCACCTTGATTTCAACCACCAACCGCACCGATTTGGCTTCGGGTTACCTGTCTCAAACCTGGAATGGAAACACCGCCACCACGTCAGGCACCATCACTTGGAATTTTCAATGGACCGCTCCGGCTGCAGGAACCGGCGATGTGACTTTTTACTATTGCTCCAACGCCGCGAACAACAACGGTGGAACCAGCGGCGACGAGATTTATACCAACAGCCTCACGTTGACCGAACAAAGCCCTGCCTTCTCGGTTAGCGGGGTCCTTCATTATGACAATTCGGCGATGACTCCGATCGTTAACAGCCAGGTTCGTTTGTTGGGACCCGGTGGAGTGCAGGTAGCAACGGCGACGACCAACGCTTCGGGTCAATATGTTATGAACAATGTAGCGCCGGGTTCTTATACCTTAACCGCTCAGAGCAGTCGTCCCTGGGGCGGGGTAAGCGCCTCGGATGCCCTCCAAATCAGCCGGCACTTTAGTAGTTTAATCAACCTGACCGGGCTTCGCCTGGGTGCGGCCGATGTGAATGCCACGAATTCCATCAATACCGGGGATGCTCTGTTGGCCACCCGCCGATATTCCGGCAATATCACCTCCTTTGGTGCAGGCGATTGGAGATTTGAGTCCATTCCCTTGACGATCAGCGCCTCTTCTGCAACGCAGAATATTCGCGGGATATGTTACGGAGATGTGAATGGGAGTTTCTTGCCTTCCGTGCAGCGGATTATTCCCTATGTTTTAGACGGTGATGTCCAGGGTTCTTGGGGCAACGAGGATGTCTTGGTTCCCATCGTTCTAGCAGAGTCTGCACGTTTGGGTTCATTGAGCCTAGATCTACAAATACCGGACGGTTGGCAGGGTGCAGGGGTCGAATCTTATTTGTCAGGAATGCTCCCGGACTATCGATGGAATGGGAATCGTCTTCGACTGGCCTGGTTTGATACCCATGGATGGGAAGGGCGCAAAGGCTCCGTCCTTTTGACGCTACGTTTGAGACCTCAGGGAGGCAGCGATGGTCCCCTCGTTCTTATGCCAGAATCGGAGTGGACCGATCCCCAAGGCCATCCTTTGGAAGGGCTTCGTTTGGTAGCCAAAACTCAAAAATCGGGCCCGAGTACCTTCCTTTTAAGTAGGGTCGACGGCGTTTTAAACACCGTGCGGATTCAAACATGGACTCCAGCGGTCCTTCGATGTTGGGATGCATCAGGCCGGTTGCTGAGTATCGAGAACTTAGAAGGTACTAATGGGACGGAGTCTACGGAACGACAAGTCCCGTTGGGGACGTTCTTGGTTAGCCTGCACCCGGCTTTGGAGGGTCCCAAGCCAATTACAATAAAGTTAGGGGCTTTTTAATGCCTTAAATCGCGGGGTTGGCTCCAGGGGTTTTAGTTTTGCTTCATAAATTTTTGTTTTTGATGAGACCAATTCCCTACGTTTTTTCCTCTTTGATCGCCGTTTTCCTCCTTTTGATGAACGGCACGGCCCAATCGCAGGTGCGCTGTTGGACCCACGAGCATCACCTGACGCGCCAAGCCCAAGGGCTCCACACCGAGACGGAGGGCCAATTTGAATCGTGGATGGACCGACAAATTCGTGAAGGCGCTGGGGCGGGTTCCATCGAAAACGAATACAATATTCCTGTCGTTTTTCATATCGTTTACCAAAACCCCTCCGATGCTTGGAATATTTCGGCGGCCCAGGTACAGTCCCAGCTACAAATTCTGAACGAAGATTTCAAGCGTCTGAACGCCGATACCCTCAACGCACCGGCGGCATTTCGAGCGGTGGCATCCGGTTCCAATATCAATTTTTGCCTGGCGCAGCGGGATCCTCAAGGCAACGCTAGTACCGGTATTGTACGTTGGGCCTTCAGTCAAAATGCGGCCTGGTCCACGACACAAATCGATGCGACCATCAAGCCGGCCACGGTTTGGGACCCGACTCGGTACTTTAATATATGGGTTGTAAACATTTCAGGGGGCATCCTGGGCTATGCGCAGTTTCCTGTTTCTTCGGGTTTGGCGGGTTTGACCAACAGCGGTGCCGCCAATACCGACGGGGTCGTGCTGCTTTACAATTCGGTAGGTCGTCCCCCAGCCAATCCGTTCACCGGTGTTTACAACCGAGGCAGGACCGCAACCCACGAAGTGGGCCACTGGCTGGGTCTGCGGCATATTTGGGGCGACGGATCTTCGTGCACGGCCACGGATTATTGTGGTGATACACCGCCCTCGGATGCACCGAATTACGGTTGCGCAACCACCCATTCCTCTTGTTCTGGACCGGATATGGTCCAAAACTACATGGACTATTCAGACGATTTATGCATGAATTTGTTCACCCAAAATCAGGTTCAACGCATGTGGACGGTCCTTGCCAACAGCCCAAGGCGAGCGAGCTTGTTAACGGCCAATTCTTGTCAGCCAGTGAGTGTTACCCCGGGCCCTTTAACAGCCGCTTTTGGGGTCAGCGATTCAGTGGCCGATTTTGGGGGCACGGTGGATACGGTGCAGTTAATCGATCAATCGGCCGGCGTACCGTCTACGCGTTTATGGACCATCACGCCATCCACCGGATGGGCCTTTGCTCCCGGTTCAACTGCTTTCGATGCGCAACCTCGTCTTAGCTTTTCGGTAGCTGGTTTGTACAATGTAAAACTGAGGGTCACCAATGCCTTTGGCTCGGATTCCCTCACGCGGACCTCTTGCATTCGGGCTAGGGCCGCTGCCTGTGC
>JAIXRA010000007.1 GCA_027485465.1 Bacteroidota bacterium
CGCTGGCTTACACCGCTCATTATGAGAAGAATACACCTAGGAACCGGGTTGATTTTTGGAGGTTCGGGTTTGTATCTTCTGTTTCAATCTTTGCGAACCCTCTTTTTCGTATGCCTTACGATTTTCACCACGACCACGATTTTTACTTAGACTTCTTGGCTCGCAACGCCCGCGAGAGCATCATGCCCTTTTGTCTCGAGGGCCTGCAGGCGCTTGACGCGAATCGAAAAGGCTGGCAGAACCTGGAGGTCTTGGAATTGGGTTGTGGAGAAGGAGGAAATCTTTTGCCATTCGTAGAGGCGGGCGCCAAAGGAACCGGCATCGACCTCAACCAAAAGAAAATAGAATTTGGCCGACAGCGCATGGGCCAGCATATTGCATCGGGCCGCATGGACCTGAGAGGTGAGGACATCTACAACCCCGCCATCGAAAAGGAGTTTACGGGACGCTTTGATTTAATTGTCCTCAAGGATGTGATTGAACACCTTCCTGACCAGCCACGGGCTCTCAAGCAAATGCAGAAATTCCTCAAAACCAATGGTTTACTTTTTATTGGGTGGCCTCCGTGGACCATGCCTTTTGGGGGTCATCAACAAATTGCAGAGGGTTGGGTTCAAAAATTTCCTTGGATACACCTCCTGCCCCGTTCGTCCTACGAAGCCCTGCTAAGATGGACCCATCAAAGCGACGAAACCCGAGAGGAATTGTTATCCATCTACGATTGCGGTATTGGAATTCAACGCATGCACCGCATCGCCGCCAAAACTGGTATGCCCATTTTGCGCGAAACCCATTACCTGATTAATCCCATTTACGCCTACAAATTCGGATTGAAAACCCGCCAACAAATTCCAGTCCTTCGGTCTTTGCCTGTTATCAGGGACTTTCTGACCACCTCAGTCTACCTTTTGTTACAGAAGTGACTTTTCGTCCCGCGGTTCGGTCCTAACCAAGCGGGCCCTGGACCAAATCCACCAACCTCTGAGGGCCAAGAACCCAAAGACCGTGTACTGACCCGCCGTCGGAAGCATGCCTTTGTGGATATAAAGACCCACAGACAACATATTAATAATCAACCACAAAGGCCAATTCCAGGTGAAACCGGCGGCCATCCATAACATCGCAGTAATGGCCAAGGCCGAAGTCGTCGCGTCCCAGACAACCACCGTGCTATCGGTATAATAGCGTAACAATCCCCAAAAGAGAAACCAAGCCAAAAGACCGGACCCTATTCCTCCCCAAAAGCCTTGGGCGTCCATGGAACGCACCGACACCACGCTGTTATCGTTCTTCCGCTGGCCCCAGGCAAACCAGCCCACAAAGCCCATGACCGTGTACCATCCATTAATTACGGCATCTGCATAAATTCCGTGAATAGCACAGAGCGCGACATAGGTCGATGTGCTCAAAATTCCGGTGATATAGCCCCGGCGACGACCGCCACCCAAATCCCAAACGCCCCAAATCCCCAACAAGGACGCCCCGGTTTCAACCCAAAACATAGGCCCCGGGGTCCACATAAATTTTGTCCTCGTTAAAGCTTGGCCTTGACCTCAATCCGTTCGTAACCTTCGATGAGGTCACCGACCTTGATATCGTTAAAGTTTTGGATATTAAGACCGCATTCGTAACCGGTCGCCACTTCTTTGACATCCTCCTTGAACCGCTTGAGCGATGCCAATTCTCCGGTATAGATCACAACCCCATCGCGAAGAACGCGGACTTTGGTGTTCCGATTGATTTTGCCATCCAAAACCATACAGCCGGCAACGGTGCCCACTTTGGTGATTTTGAATACTTCGCGGATTTCGACGTTGGCAACAACTTTTTCTTCGACCGTTGGAGCAAGCATCCCTTCCATCGCGCTCTTGATTTCATCAATGGCGTCGTAAATGATGGAATAGGTACGGATATCTATTTCTTCTTGTTCCGCCAGACGACGTACCGATGCCAAAGGTCGTACCTGGAATCCGACAATAATGGCATCCGAGGCCGAGGCCAACATGATATCCGACTCGGTGATCTGGCCAACGCCCTTGTGGACCACATTTACCTGTATTTGCTTGGTAGACAACTGCAACAGAGAATCGCTCAAGGCTTCCACCGAACCATCCACATCGCCTTTGACAATCAGGTTAAGTTCTTTGAAATTACCGATGGCCAAGCGTCTTCCAATTTCATCCAATGTGATGTGTTTGCGGGTACGCATTCCCTGCTCCCTCATCAACTGCTGACGTTTGTTGCTGATTTCGCGAGCAGCAGATTCACTCTCGGCCACATAGAAACGTTCACCAGCGGTGGGAGCGGTTGCAAAGCCAAGAATTTGAACCGGTTGAGCCGGGCCAACTTTGGCAACCTTCTGACCCCTTTCGTTTTGCAAAACCTTGACACGTCCATAATGAGCTCCTGCCAAAATAGGATCCCCGGTCTGCAGGGTCCCGGACTCGATGAGCACGGTGGCCACAACGCCCCGACCTTTGTCCAAGGAGGCTTCGATAATGGTTCCAACAGCTCTTTTGTCGGGGTCGGCCTTGAGTTCAAGGATTTCGGCTTCTAAAAGAATTTTTTCGAGGAGTAACTCCACGTTCAAGCCCTTTTTGGCTGAGATTTCCTGGTCTTGGTATTTTCCACCCCAGCTTTCAACCAAAATATTCATGGCAGACAGCTGCTCACGGATTTTCTCAGCGTTGGCCTCCGGGCGGTCAATTTTGTTAATGGCAAAAATCATGGGCACACCGGCCGCTTGGGCGTGGCTGATGGCCTCTTTGGTCTGAGGCATCACCTTGTCATCGGCCGCAATAACGATTACGACAATATCGGTGACTTTGGCACCCCGGGCACGCATGGCCGTAAAAGCTTCGTGGCCCGGTGTATCCAAAAAGGTAATGTGTTTGTTGTTTGGAAGGGTCACTTCATAAGCACCGATGTGCTGTGTGATTCCCCCCGCTTCGCCAGCGATCACATTGGCCTTGCGGATATAGTCAAGCAACGAAGTTTTACCGTGGTCAACGTGACCCATGATAGTAACAATGGGCGCCCGTTCCTGCATATGATCAGGATTGTCGGCTTCCTCCAACATCGGCTCGTCGGCAGCGGCGGATATAAAGCTCACATCGTAACCAAACTCATCGGCAACCACTACAATGGTTTCAGCGTCGAGACGTTGGTTGATGGTTACGACAATACCCAAGGAAAAGCATTTCATAATGACTTCGCCAACAGCAACATCCATCAATCCAGCCAGTTCCCCGGTGGTGATAAATTCGGTGAGTTGTAGCTTGGTTTTGCCACCCCTGTTCTCCTTGTTGTTGTCTTGGTTGTTGCTTTCTTCACCTTCCAAACGCCGCATTTGTTTTTTGAACTTGGAGCGGGTATTGGTCCCCTTGCCGCTTTGAAGGCGTGCGAGGGTCGCTTTGATTTGATCTTGAATTTCTTTTTCGGTCAACTCGGCTTTGGGACCGGTTGAAGCTGCACCGCGGCGACCAGGGACCTCCCCGGTACGACCCCTTGGCGGGCGTGCCGATACCGAGCCAACACCGCTTACGCTGGGCCTTTGATTGGGATCAGCCGTCGCCCCTGGACCCGGCGTGGTACCATCAACCCGTTTACGCTTACGCTTGCCCACCTGGTCGGCGGCAGAGCTGGCAACGGGTTTGCGTTTTTCAAACTGCGTAACATCGATTTTGCCCAAAACCGTGGTGCCCTGAAGGCGGTCGGCTTTGGCACGAATCAGGTCATCCGTTGGAGGAGCAGCTGTTGGTGCGACTTCGCCTGCAGAGGCTTCGGCCGTTGTTCCTTTGGGGGTTTCCGTTTCGGTGGTTTCCGCCGTTACGGTAGAACGATCGACTTGAGCAGGGGTTGCCAAGGAGGCTGTTTCGGTGTCCGATCCCTTGGCAGGTGCTTCGGTTGCCGGGGTTTCTTCTTTTTTTCGTGATTTCTTGGGCCCTTTGCCGGTATCGGTGGCGCTCAAATCAATTTTGCCCATCACCTTGATGCCAGGTATGGCCTCGGCTTTGCCCTCCACGACCGTCGAAGTCGCAACCGTCGCAAGAGGTGCTTCAGGTGCAAGAGGTGCAATCGGTGTCTCTTTTTCTGAAGAGGCGACTGCAGGCGATTCAATGGCGGGTTCCGGAGTAGGTTCTGCTTTGGGGGCGGATGTCTTGGTGGTCGTTTTAGCCGCCGTTTTGGGAGCAGGTGCGGCGACCGCATGGCTCATGCCCTTGATCAACACCTCTTTTTGATCTGCCCTGGCTTTGGGAGATTGACTAACGGCTTTCTGGTCCAGGACAACATCTTCTTTGCCCGACTTGCCGATATGAATCTGCGAGGCCTGCTCCTTGAATTTCTTGTCCTGTCCAAAATCGCGTAGAAGCATTTGGTACATTTCCTCCGAGATCTTGGCGTTGGGATTGGATTCAACGCTTAATCCCTTGGAGGCAAGATGTTCCACCAGGTGCTGCACACTGATATTGAACTCGGTTGCGGCTTTTTTGACGCGAACGGTGCCTTCGGACATTCTATGTTGGGGCTTTAGGGGTAAGGATGCTGGTTTTGTATCGTCAAATAGGGAGGTCCATTCGCGGTTTATTCAAACTCTGACCGTAAGATAGCCAAAACCTGTGCCGCGGTTTCTTCTTCAAGTTCCGTGCGGCGAACCAATTCTTCGAGACCAATTTTGATAACCGATTTGGCTGTATCGCAACCGAGGGCTTTGAGTTCGTCGAGAACCCAGCCATCAATTTCATCTGCAAATTCATCGAGATCCACGTCGGAATCATCGTCTTGGACATCCCGGAAGACATCGATTTCGTAGCCTGTCAGTTTGGCGGCCAGGCGGATGTTATGCCCACCCTTTCCGATGGCCAATGAAACCTGGTCTGGTTTTAGGAAAACATTGACTTTGTTGGTGTCCTTGTTGATCTCCAGGCTGACAACCCGGGCTGGGCTTAGGGCCCTTTGGATAAAGAGCTCAAGGTTATTGGTAAAGTTGATTACGTCGATGCTTTCGTTGCGCAATTCACGGACAATGCCATGAATACGCGATCCCTTCATCCCAACACAGGCTCCCACCGGATCAATGCGGTCGTCGTAGCTTTCGACCGCTACTTTAGCTCTTTCACCGGGCTCGCGCACAATGCTGCGAATGGTGATCAAGCCATCAAAAATTTCGGGGACTTCCATCTCCATAAGCCTGGCCAAAAAGGCCGGGTCGGTTCGCGAAATCACAATACGCGGTGTTATGTTTTGCATTTCAACGCGAAGTATAACCGCTTTGAGGGTATCCCCTTTTTTGTAAAAATCTGCAGGAATTTGTTCGTTCTTTGGAAGAATCAACTCGTTCCCTTCGTCATCCAATACCAGAATTTCTTTTTTCCAAATCTGGTATACTTCGCCGGTAATAATATCTCCGACGCGGTCTTTGTATTTTTTGTAAATATTGTCTTTTTCGAGCTCCAAAACCCTTTGAACCAAGGTTTGACGAGCCGCCAAAACCGCGCGACGGCCAAAATCATCCAATTTGATTTCATCCGAAACCTCTTCGCCTACTTCAAAATCGGGTTCGATGGCCTGGGCTTCCGTCAGGGAAATTTTGTCGGGTTGACCAACATCTTCGGAGTCGTCTTCGACAATTTCACGGTTTCTCCAGACTTCAAGGTCACCCTTTTCGGTGTTGAGAATGATGTCAAAATTTTCGTCGGTTCCAAATTTGCGCTTGACCATGCTGCGGAAAACATCTTCCATGATGCGCATCATGGTTGCGCGATCAATGTTTTTGAATTCCTTGAACTCCGAAAAGGAGCTGATCAAAACCTGGTTTTGGTTTAACGGCTGGGTTTTGGTTTTAACAGGCATAACAATAGATATTGAACGGATAGATGGGTTTAAAATTTCAAAAAGGAAGGAGGACTCGGGATGGCCGAACCTGTTCATAGGAAAAGCGTTCGGTCCCCGCTTTGGTTTCTAATCCAAAACCGTTTTCGTCGGCTTCGAGGAGGGTGCCTTCGTGGGTTTCGCCGAGCAAGGTGGTCACCTGCAATCGGCGGCCTATGTGCTGAGGGTATTGGCGGGGCATGCTGAAAGGGGTATCCGCGCCAGGCGATCCCACTTCCAAAAGTACCGGGGAGTCCCAGGGGTGTTCGTCCAACAAGGCGCCAATGGCCCTGTTAAGGCCGGTACAAACCTCGATGGTAACACCTCGGTCCCCGTCCAAGTTCACGGTGAGCTTGCGGGCATCGCCGGACCAACGGCTTTCGACCACAAACCAATCCTGCTCAACGAAATAGCCATCCAAAAGCGCTTGAATCGACGCTTTGAGGTCGGCAAGGAGCTCCGGGCGGGTTTTTTCGCCGGATTCGCCGGATGGGGTGGTAGTTGCTAGGGGGTTCATGGCCCGAGGGCTGGTTTGCTCAAAAACAAAAAAGGGGGCCTTCGCCCCCTCCGATTTCATTGCAAGCGCAAAGATAGGGGTTTTTAACCGAATTTAACCAAAAGTTGGCCTTTTTCGACGGCCTGACCGGCCTGGACCGGGATTTCGACCACCGTACCGGCCCCGTTGGCACGGAGGGTGTTTTCCATTTTCATGGATTCCAAAACAATTAAAGGATCGCCAGGGGCCACGACAGCGCCAACCTGGGTCAAAACGCGGAGGACCAAACCGGGCATGGGGGCCTGCACCTTGGCGGGACCGCGGTTGTTAACGGTGGCAACTCCCATTTTGTCAAGCAATTGCTCCAGAGTGGTCTTGATGCCCACTTTGTAACGACGCCCGTTGCATTCCATGACCAATCCATCCGAATCTCGGTCGATCAAGCGCAAGCGCAAGGAGCGTCCATTGACCAATACATGGAAGCGTCCAGGGGCTCTTTCCAAAATATCGGGGGCGTACAACTTGGTTTCCACCCTAAAATCCTGACCCAACGCATCCGATGCAACCTCAACCGGTTGATCACCCCAAAGAATCATGGCTTTGTTGGAGAACTTATCGTGGTGCATAAGTTTGCGAAATTAAACTCCAACGCGACCATGAGAACCCACCGGACTTTGTCTTTGCCATCCTTTCTCCTTTTGCTCCTCCTAACCCTCGTTTGGGGTGCATGCCGGCCACTTAGCCAGGGCCTTCGGTCGCCTTCGGTCGCCCGAACAACAGGGCCTGCCCGTTCCGAAACCGGAAATGCAGGGCTCCAACCAGCCAAAGACACCTCGGCTGATGCGCCTTGGACCACCCTGTACCGGGCCTCGAGGTCACTGGATGTGCGCCTGATCCACACGCGACTCGAGCTGCGTCCACTCTTTGAAAGTGCTCAGTTGCGCGGCAAGGCCTGGATCGAAGCTGCGGTGGGCTTTTACCCCGTGCAACAAGTGAAACTGGACGCACAAGGTTTTGAAATCCATCATCTTTCGTTCCGTACCCTGGACGCGGATTCCACCCGTACTCTACAGCCCCTCTATACCTACGATCGCCAAGTGGTCACTGTCAATCTACCTCGTCGCCTCGAACCAGGGACCCGATTTGAAGTCCATATGGAATACACGGCCTCCCCGGATTCGTTGAAAGCCGGCCCAGGCTCCGCCGCAATCCAAGGCGAAAAAGGTCTTTATTTCATCCGCCCTGACTCGGTGAACCCCGACAAGCCCTGGCAGGTTTGGACCCAAGGAGAAACCGACCACAATTCTTGCTGGTTCCCCACCATCGATGCACCCAACCAAAAGACCACCCAACACATTGCCCTGACGGTCGATACTTCCATGGTCACTTTGTCGAACGGCCTTATGACTTCTTCACGCCTCAACGCCGATGGAACACGAACCGACGTTTGGGAGCATCGTTTGCCGCATGCCCCTTACCTTGCGATGATTGCGGCTGGTCGTTTTGCGGTGGTCAAAGACCGTTGGCGCAGCATTCCGGTTCACTATTATGTAGAGCCCCGCTACGCCCCACAAGCCGAACGGATCTTCCACCGAACCAAGGATATGCTCACTTATTATTCCCAAAAATTAGGGGTGGATTATCCCTGGTCTTCCTATCACCAAATCGCGGTAAGGGATTTCGTGTCGGGGGCGATGGAAAACACCGGCGCTGTGGTCTTTGGACAATGGGCGCAGCGTTCCGATAGGGAATTGGTGGACGGATCGGCCGAAGGAACCGTTGCCCACGAAATGTTCCACCATTGGTTCGGGGATTTGGTGACTTGTGAAAGCTGGAGCAACCTCAGCCTTAACGAGTCCTTTGCAACCTACGGCACCCCGCTTTGGTACGAACACGCTTACGGCCCCGAAGAAGCCGATGCGGCCCTGGAGGGCAACCTGCGGGATTATTTGGCTGAATCCAAACGCAAACAGGTGGACCTCATCCGCTACTATTACGAGAACAACGAAGACATGTTTGATCGTCATAGTTACGCCAAAGGGGCCCGTATTCTTCATATGTTACGAAACGAGATTGGAGACCGTGCCTTCTTTGAATCCATCCGCCTTTATCTAACCCGTTTTTCCTATAAATCAGCCGAAATTCATGATTTTCGCTTGATTTGCGAGGAGGTGACCGGAAGGGATTTGCAAATCTTCTTTAACCAGTGGTTTTTGTCCAAGGGCCACCCGATTGTGGACATGAACTACCGATACGATAGTCTGAATAAACAATGTGTTTTTGAGTTTCGCCAAAAGCACAGCGCCTTGCCGGGACGGACTTTTCGCCTGCCCGTTCAATTGGAATTTTATTTCTTTGATTCATCAACGGCCCGCACCGTGGTCCTTGATCGAGAAGTTCAGGAGTTCCGTTTCGATTTTCCTCGACCCGTTTGGACGGGGCATAACCTAGGGCGGATTTTGTTGTGCGAATACAACGATGGCCGCACCTTTGATGAATTTGTCCAACAGTTCAAGGGTTCGCCCTTCTATTACGACCGCAAAAGAGCTCTCGAAGCCCTTGTGCAGAACCCACAACGCTTTTGGGGAGCTTGGACCGATCCAGCCCGCACAACCGATGCGGTTGCCTATCAAGACTTAATTGCAAGGGCTTTTCGCGATCCCTCCCCGGTCATTCGGGGAATCGTAGCCGATGCCATACCGGCCTCTTTGCTAAAACAAGACGTGCTGCTCTATGGTTTGCTCGTACGCACCGCCGAAAAGGATATCCGTTCACAGGTCCGCCAAAAAGCCTTGCTTAAACTGATTGAAACGGCGGATTCTGGCAAAGCACTTCCCGCCGGTTGGTTGGAACAAAAAATAGCCACCGATTCCTCCCTTTTGGTAACGGCGGCGGCCCTACGCCCCATCGCCAAAACCAATCCCAATCAAGCAGAAGAAATTGCGAAAGCCCTTGAAAACGAGAACAGCATGGTGGGGACTCTCTTTGGGTTTTATGCCGATTTCGGTCAAGAAAAAAGCCTTCAATACCTCGAAAAAAGCCTTATGCAGTTGCGTGATTCCCGTTCGTTGAGGCAATACCCCACGTGGCTTAAAGATTACAACCGGGCAATCCTGCGACTAAACCAAAAAGAAAGGGGCTTGACTTTTTATGAAAAACTGAAGCATCACCCTTCGGCCCGTATTCGAACATTGGCCGCTGAAAACCTAAGTGGACTTCGTTGATTCGTTCAAAGGGCGAACCAACAAGCTTTGGTGTATAACATAATAGGCACCGCCGGGTATCCGACGGCAGCGATAACGCGTTCGGCCTTTGGGACCTTTCTCGAAAATCATGCCGGCTTTGGTTTCAAAGCGTGTTCCGGGTTCCAGCTTTTCGAGGGTTAGCCAACCCTCTTCTTGACCCTCAAACTGTCGCAACCATTCCATGAGCTCGGGTTGTGCGCAACCCGAAACCTGCGGTTGTCGCATCGCACGACGCAGTGGACCGTGCATCGCTTCGGGAAAATAGCCTCGACGAATAGCGCCGTGAACCAACCGGGCGTAGGCCGCAGCCCATTCCGGACCGTGAGGACGGACTCGGGGTCCGCTTTCTACCCAGGTCAAAAGATGCGCGTATTCGTGCAAAAAAATCAAAAGAAAACTGAGCGGGCGGAGGTTGGCATTGAGTGTGATGACGTGGCCCTTTTGTCTCCATGGTGGACGATAATCCGCATATTTGGAACTTCGTTCCCGGGTGATGATCAGCTCCACACCATGGACCACCAGCAGTTGGGCCACCCAAACGGCTGCTTCTTCGCTCATATAAGCCATCAGCGGCTTGATGAGGGGCGTTAGGCTGCTTCGATTCCTGTAATCCTGCTCCACGGCTGTCTCAAAGACTCCATTGATAAACCGCCAGGCTGGCCAAATAAGCCAAAGCACTGAGGTAAAACAACTGAATCAGCGGCCATTTCCAAGAGCGGGTTTCCTGCCTGGTGGCGGCTACGGTACTCATGCACTGAAGAGCAAAGGCATAAAAAACCAACAAGGACCAAACGGCGGCCCGGTTAAACAGGGGCTCCTTGCTCCCTTCCACCGTGTCTTTTTGCATTCGCTCCTTGAGTCGAAGTTGATTCCCCTCCTCGTTGGGATCCCCTTCCAGCCCGTAAATCGTGGCCATGGTTCCTACAAAAACCTCACGTGCTGCAAAAGAGGTCACCAAAGCAATCCCTATTTTCCAATCAAATCCCAAAGGCCGTATGGCCGGTTCCAACGCCTTTCCCAAAACACCGGCATAGCTCTGTTCCAAGGCCGGTGTGGGGGCTTTTCCTGTCAGGGTTTCGGTGATTTTGTGCCCCGGACCAAAGCTCGCCAATACCCATAACAACAGAGAAACAATCACAATCACCTTGCCAGCGCCTTGCACAAAATTCAAACAATAACGCAATGGAACCTGCCATAAGTTTCGAGAAACAGGCCATTGATAGGCAGGAATCTCCAGCATAAAATAAGAAGGTCCTTTTTCGCGAATCCAGAATTTCATGACCAGGGCCGACAAAACTGCCGCAACCACCCCCATCAGGTAGAGACCCATCATGGTTAATCCTTGCAAACTAAAAATCCCAAGAATATAGCCCTCTGGGACCGCAAATTGAATCAAAAGTGCATAAACCGGCAAGCGTGCACTGCAGCTCATCAAGGGCAGAACCATAATCGTGGACAGGCGTTCCTTCCAAGAAACAATGTTACGAGTGGCCGCAATGGCAGGTACAGCGCAGGCAAAACCGCCCAGCATCGGGACAATGGATTTACCGTTAAGACCTATTCTTTTGAGATTGCGGTCCATCAAATAACTAACACGAGCCATGTATCCGCTTTCCTCCAACAAAACCAAAAACAAAAACAACAAAAATATCTGAGGCACAAAAACCAAAACCCCTCCAATACCAGGCATCAGTCCCTTGGTCACCAAATGACTCAACGCTGGTGAATGAGGTTCCAAAATTTGACGCAAGTTTTCGCCTGCCCATAACATGATATTTTCAATGAAATCCATGGGATAGGACGCCCAAGCAAATAGGGCTTGAAACATCAGCGCCATGACCGCGACAAAAACAAGGATCCCACCAACCGGATGCAGCAAAACCCGATCGGGGCCGTTGGGTAGGGCCGCTTTGGCTTTGGTTTCGTGCAGGGGACAGGTTTTGAGGGATTGATTGATGCGGCGGTACCGGTCGATAGTCTCGGCCGAATGACGGGCCCTGACTGCGTCACTAGCCGTATTTTGGGCTTCCAGACCCTGCCCAAATACTTGATTCCAAGACGTTGCCCAGTTGCCCGGTTCGTTGGACGCCTCCGAATGAACGGCCTCCGAAAGCCTTTGGTCAAAGGCTTTGGACACCTCTTTCAAGCCCAGCCCTTTGCGAGCATCGCAGACCAGGGCTTTGATTTTCATTTCGTTCTCAAACCATTGCACCACCCCTTTCATACCCGGACTGGCTACGCGGTCGCACTTGTTCAAAACGACTTGCATCGCCAAACCCAATTCTTGAATTTGACTAATAAGAAGCATACTTCTGTTGAGGTTGGCCGCATCCACAACGACCACAACCAAAGTGGGTAGACCCTCACTGGCTGCTTGTACCAAGGCCTGGCAGGCCACCCATTCGTCCTGAGATTGAGGATAAAGGCTGTACGTTCCGGGTAAATCCACCAAAATCGTTTGGCCAACCGTTCGAAGTTCAATTTCAGCCTGAAGGCTTTCGACCGTAACGCCGGGGAAATTGGCGGTTTTGTGATGTAATCCGGTCAGGGCATTGAAGAGCGTACTCTTCCCGGAATTCGGGTTCCCGGCCAAAAAAATACGAGGCAAACTCATGGTTCCTGAGGATTCCACAAATTACGCAAGGGGGTGTCTCCCCACGATACCCAAACCGCGGCTGCTTCCCGGGAACGCAACCCCAGCACATATTCCATCACCTTGATAGCCAAAGGGTCGCCGCCCGATGCGCGGTGTACAATTTCTAATTTTTCTCCAGGCAAACACCCCATTTCCATCAGTTTGAGAGATAGATCGCTTTCGTCCAAGCGAACGATTAAAAGCGGAACGCCCATAGGGGCTTGGTCTAAACTTCCTTCACGCTGAGGCATGCCTTCAACTTAAGTTAGAGGTTGGTTCGGACGCAGCGTTAACGGCTGTTGGATAGGTGTTTGATGGCGATTTCCACCCAATGGATGGACAATTGCATTTTTTGTTACGGCCTTTGCGTCGACTCGAACATCCTTGGTTGGCCATAAGCCCCCAAAGCAGGAGTACGATCAAAAGAGGGAGGGCCAATGGCCTCCGGCTTCGTTGACGACGGATTTTAAATAACATTGAATAAACGAATCGGGCTGAGCTTCTGACTTGTTTTCTTCCGGGTCCCAAAAATAACCGCTCTTAACCCCGAATGTACACCCGCTGCACTCTTGGGGACAATCCGGTCAAAATTTCATAAGGAATGGTTCCAGCGGCTTCGGCCCAAGCCCTGACATCGCGGGCATTGCTCCACAGCAAAACCTCGTCCCCCACGGCGGCCCGCACATCGGTCAGATCCACCAAACAAAAATCCATGCTAATACGACCTATCGTCGGTACTGAACAACCATTGATCTCAAAAAACACACGCCCCAGCCCCAAAGCCCGGGGTAAACCATCCGCGTAACCAACCGGCAAAACCCCCACAACTCCATCGCTCTCCATCACACCTTGATTGCCGTAGCCCAAGGTTTGCCCTTTCGCTAGGCGATGCGTTTGGGCCACCGTGGTTTTGAAACGAGCCAAAGGCTTTAGCCGTTCCTGCAGCCGGCCCGTTGGTTCCAATCCATACAAACCCAGTCCCAAACGAACCATGTCGCCTTGGTATTCGTTGAATCGAAGAATCCCGGCGGTATTCAATGCATGCACCCAGGGTCTGTACCCCAATCGTTGCTCAAAATTGTTGACAAATTCCAGCAAGCTTTTCCATTGCCTTGTACTAAAAGCATCCTGGCCCGGCTCCTCCGAAGAGGTAAGGTGGGTATAGATACTGCGAATTGGCATTTTTGTTGCGTATAGAGCCAACATATCAAGGGCTTCATCCAAATCCTCGGCACCCAATCCCAAGCGTCGCATCCCGGTATCGAGGGGAATATGAAAAAATGAAGGGGACCTGGGGGACTTGCTCCAACGTCTTATTTCTTCCAACGAATACAAATCCGGCTCCAAACCGTAATGAATCACCGTATCGGTGGATGTGGGACCGCTGTTCATCACCAAGATCGGCATTTGGATTCCTCCTCGACGGAGTTCGATTCCTTCGCCAGCCGTCGCAACCGCCAAATAATCAGCACCGGCCTCTTGAAGGACCCTGGCAATTTCAACGCTTCCACTGCCATAGGCCCCCGCTTTGACCATCACCATGCTACGAACCCCCGGATGATTGAGGGAACGAAAGATGCCATAATTGTGCCGAACAGCTTCCAAATCGATTTCCAAAACGGTTTGATGCCCCTGTACCAATAATTTTTGTTCAATGCGTTCAAACCCAAATTTTCGCGCCCCTTTGAGCAATATACAGGCATGTTCGCTTTGATCCAGGGGCCATTTTTTCAGAAACTCTTCGGTGTCATCAAAAACCTGTACGCTTTGCGTTGGGTTGGATGGCCATATCACGCGTCGCCAATTTTTTCCAACCAAATACAATCGCTTCCAAGGATAACGATGGAGTATTTGAATAAATGGCCCGAAGGGATCTTGATGACCGGTACCATTGTTCGATGACGTTGGGGAATCAGGTTCGGACAAAATGATGAGGCCCTCCGAGTCTCCTAATTGCAAAGCCCACTCGCGCATGGCCCACTGAAAGGAATCGGCATCCAAGCTGTAACTGTCGTTTAACAAACGACAAGACCCTGGTATTTCCTTGATTTCCATGCGCATAGGTAGGGTCCGAAGCATCGCGCAACGGGGTCCCCACTCGCTGTTCCAAAGCCCACCAGCCGCGATCATTAAAACGGCTCCTGTCATGTTTTCCAAAACCGCATCCCCCCGACCCGCCACCTCAAAGCGAAGAGTGCTTTGGCCCTCCGATTGAAGTTCACACAGCGTACTGCCATTTTCTGTAACACTTTTTGTAACAAGTTTCCAAAGAACCAATCGCTTTCGGGCTACGCCCTCTGATTCCAATACCCGAAACCAATCATCTTCATCCTTGTCATCGGTCCACCAATGAAAAACAGTTTCCGAATTTCGCAACACGGTTTCTTTCCATACCGACCGATTCGAATCATTCGAGTCCATTCGGGCCACCACCCAATCACAACCTTCAAAAAGCAATAATTTTTCCTGCAGTTTCTGGGCCATGCTTTCAAAGCCCTCCTGATGAGCCTCCCCAAAATGGGTGAGCAAGCCCCCTTGCGGTGATAAAATTTGTGCCAAGGGGCTCATTTCCCCTTTTTGAGAAATGCCTGCTTCAAAAATCCCCAAATCCTGGCCCGCTTTGAGGCCGAGAACGGACAAGGGCAGACCCAATTGAGAATTAAAGCTTCCCGGGGTTTTGGCAAACGCGACACGGCTTTGAATGAGCTCAGCGATCCATTCTTTGACCTGGGTTTTGCCATTGGAGCCCGTAATAGCCCAAACGGGGCCGCCCCAGCATTGCCGATGTTTCGCGGCCAAGCCCTGCAAGGCATTTAATGGATCGGGAACGGCCAATACGGACAGGTTAGGATCCGCAGAAGGCCATTCGTAATGCGTGCCCAAGCGGACCAAAAAAACCCGTATCCCAATTCGATACGCCTCCCCCAAAAAACCATGACCGTCCCTCGCTTTGTTTTCGCCGACCAAGGCCAAAAAAAGAGCCCCTTCGGGATTGGTGCAACGGCGTGTATCAAAAACCCATTCCTGCACCGATTTATCGTTGGCATGCCCGCGGACAAGCCATTGCGAGCCCTTCACCGTAGAAGCGATGCGTTGCAAATTCCAGGAAAGATTGTCTGATATATTCATCGGATTGGGTAAAAATACCGAAATTTGAAGTCTTCTGTTTCGCTCTAACTTTTGAAAAAAGACCTGCCTTCGGATCCAAAATCGGTCCTGAACCGTTTGATGGCTCTCTGCTCCCGCAAAGAGTGTTGTGTTTGGCATATCCAGCGCCGCCTGGACCAAACAACCCTTGACCCCGAGCAGAGGCAGGCTATTTTGGAAAAACTCTTGCGAGATCGTTTTGTGGACAACCGACGCTTTGTTGAGATTTATTGCCGCGATCGCTGTCTGCGTGCCCGCTGGGGTTGGAACAAAATACGTAATGGATTAACCCGTTGGGGGTTACGCGACCATTTGGAAGAGGCCCGGCGATGGTGCCTTGAATTAGACCCCAACCAGTCGGCGCTGAACGACCTGGCGACAGCCAAATGGAATTCAATGATCCTACCCGGAGAAAGCCTACGATTTCAAGAAAGACAAAAACGCTGCGCCAAACTATCCAGATTCTTGCTAGGCAAAGGCTATGCTCCAGACGATGTTTTTGCCTGTGTTCGTTTTTATTTTGAGCCCTCATGAAAACCACCTCGATGACTGGTTTTGGTCGTGCCACCATGGTTGGAACAAACAAAACCTACCGGCTCGAAATCAAAACCCTGAACAGCAAAAGCTTGGATGTGCAGTGGCGCTGGGGGGATCCCTGGACCCCTTTGGAGGCCGAAACCCTCAAAACACTTCAAAAAGAACTGATTCGCGGCAAAGTAACCCTTAGCCTCTACCCCGAAGAAACAAACGCCAAGGGCGCCGCTCTTTCAACGGGCCTGCAATTCCATGTCTTGGACGAAGTCTGGGCCGATTGGCAACGCTGGCTGGCTTCCAAAAATCAAGAACCCACCAACACCGTCGACCTTGCACAAGCGTGGATTCATTTGGCCACCCGGCATCCTTTGCTTTACAAAAACGCCCTTCAAAATAACACTGATTTGTTTGCATCCAGTGCAGAGCCCGACCAGGCAACCATCGCTGCGTTTCGAGAAGCACTGCAGGAGGTCTTGGCTCTTTGTAAAGAATTTCGTTTTCAAGAGGGTCAAGGCATCGCATTGGTTGTTTTGGAATACCTTGGAGAAATTCAAAGCATCCTAGACCATATCCGTAACAACGAATCCAAAAAACCCCACACCGTTCGTCAAAAAATAGAGGCCTTTCTCAACGAATGGAAAAACAACCAAACCCTCATCGGCTCTTTTGCTCCGGATCCAGGTCGGATGGAACAAGAAATTCTCTTTTATCTCGAAAAAAAGGATGTTTCTGAGGAAATCGTCCGTTTACAAGCCCATCTACATTTGGCGGAACAAATCCTCAAAAACGAGACCGAACAAGGTCGAAAATTGGGTTTTGTTGCCCAAGAAATGGGAAGAGAAATCAACACCATCGGCTCCAAAGCGTCGGATTTTGAAATCCAGCATCGTGTGGTGATGGCCAAAGAATGGCTTGAAAAAATCAAGGAGCAATCGGCCAATCTTTTATAGATGTTAAAGCCTTTGTTTTTTGTTTTTTCCGCTCCCAGCGGTGCGGGCAAAACAACCCTTGTTCGATATGTTAAATCATTTTTTGATCATTTTGATTTTTCGGTTTCGTATACCAGTCGTGCGCCCCGTCCTCATGAAAAAAACGGGGAAGACTATTTTTTTGTGAGCGAGGAAGACTTTCGTAACAAAATAAAAACGAATTTTTTTGTCGAATGGGAAGAAGTTTATCCTGGCCATTATTATGGAACGCCACGACAACCGGTTTTGGACTGTATCCGCGACCAAAGGGCTCTGCTTTTGGACCTGGACGTGCGTGGTGGTTTGGCTTTCAAAAAAGCTTATCCAGAACTAACGGTGGCTTTGTTTGTGAGGGTATCGGATTTATCGATTTTGGAACAAAGGTTGCGTAAACGCAAAACAGAGAGCGAAGCCAAAATCCAAATGCGCTTGGAAAAAGCCCGTTTGGAGAACGAGCAAGCCGTTTTCTTTGATGCTATCATCCCCAACGACCATTTGGAAGAGGCGCATCAATTTTTGAATCTGTTAATGGAAAGCCATGGTTACCCCGTCCGGAAGTCCTGATAAACCATCCAAAGGGCTTACCGGGCTCTTTTTTGGTTCCTTTAATCCTGTTCACCAGGGACACCTCATTTTGGCGGAGTATTTTGCGTCATTGCCTACCATGAACGAGGTTTGGTTTGTGCTTTCCCCCCAGAATCCTCTCAAAATCGGGGATTCAATGCTTGATTTTGAAACCAGAGCGGAATGGATAGAAACTTGCATTCAGGATAACCCTCGGCTAAAACTTTGTAGGGTAGAGAAGGATTTTCCTTTGCCTTCCTATACGTTTAGGACACTGGATCACCTTGATAAACAATACCCTGAACGCGAATTTATCCTTCTCTTGGGGGAAGACCAACTTCTTAACTTCCAAAAATGGAAAGATTACCAAGAAATCTTGGAACGATGGACTATTTGGGTTTACCCCCGGCATTTTGAAGGAAAGATGCCTGATTCCGTCATTCCCCATGAATTAGTTGATGCTCCCAAAATTGAAATTTCTTCAACCGTTGTGCGTCGGCGATTAACCCAAGGTCTTTCAGTCCGCTATTTGGTACCGGATGCTATATGGAAAACATGTGTAAATCACCCTTTTTGGCGTGGATAA
>JAIXRA010000075.1 GCA_027485465.1 Bacteroidota bacterium
AAAGTGGTATACCCGGCATCCCCCTCCTTGGGTGGTTGATTCAAGGAACGATGCCTTTCGAGACGCTGGTAGGGACGACGAAAAGCAAGCCTGATTTCATCCCATAATTCGGTGCGCCCGTTCAGCACCCATTCGTCCAAGGCCTGCTCTACCAAATGATTTCGCGGCAAAACAGCCGGGTTGTTTTCTTGCATCCTTTGCAAGGCTGCCAAAGGACCGCCTTCGGCTTCCCCTACCGCGTTCAACCAAGCAGACAACCACGAATCGGAAGGGAGTTTTTTAGGACCAAGGGGGGGCATGGGGGCTCCATCCATGGATGGAGCCAACAGGGTTTCCAAATCCAAATAAGCCAAGGCATAATCAGGCTGGTTGGCTGCCATCCAGGATTGCCATGCTTCCACCAACCCAAGCAATCGCTTGTTAGAACGGACGTTGATCGGATCGAACCCCAACTTTCGCGCAATCATTTGTTGCTGGGCCTCTTGGCATTTTGTAGAAAAGGCCTCGAGCAAGTCTCTGGCCACCTGCATGGCCCTGGTGGTGTTCCCCTCCGGGTCCAGCAAGGGCAAAAGGCAGGACAAGAGAACACTTGCATTCCATTCCATCACCTTTCCTTGGTTTCCAAAGGCGTAACGCCCCTGGGCATCGATGGAGCTGAAGCTGCGGTTCAAATCATAGGCATTGACAAAGGCACAGGGACCCAAATCCATCGTGATCCCCAGCAAACTAATGTTATCGGTGTTGAGAACGCCGTGGACAAAGCCAACGCGCATCCAATCCGCCAGAAGCGCTGCCTGCCGCGACGACCACTCCTCAAAAAAGGCTCCAACAGCCTCTGCTTCCAAGGGTCCTGGCGTGTATAGACTTTGTTCCCGTCCCAAGGCGCTCTCCTTGGCCCACCCTTGGGTGGTTCTTTGCAGGACTGCCCCTGCATAACGGGCATATTCACGCGGTTCCAAGGCACGAATTGCATACTCCAGAGTCCCAACACGAAGGTGATGCGGGGCCACACGGACCAGAAGGCCCCCTCGTTGGTCCGTATTCCTCCAGACCTTGGTGGGCGTTTCCAAAACCATCAAGGAACGCGTGGTCGGCACACCCAAACCGTGCAAAGCCTCGCTAATCAAGAATTCCCGTAACATAGAGTGCAGGGTGGCATGACCATCACCCCTTCGCGCAAATGGGGTAGGACCGCTGCCCTTCATGTGGACATCGTACGATTGATTGGAGGCATTTTGCCATTCCCCCACGAGCAGGGCCCTGCCATCCCCTAACATCGTAAAATGACCGTATTGATGACCCGCATAGGCCATTGCAAACGGATGCGGAGCCTGGTTCATCCATCGTTCAACATCGCGTACATCCGAAATTTCCGAAGCCAATCCCCATTCCTCCAACAAGTCCTCGTTGAGACAGGCCACCTTCATCCCAGTCCAACGGGGCAAGGGATGATCGACGCCCAGGGGTCCCGAGGTCAGCGCCAAGCCCAAGGCTCGGTAGTCGCTACGCCAGAAACTCAACGGTACTTGAGAGCTATTCCGGCCATAAAATGCCGCGGCGCCATGTAGCGGGCCGGGTTATCGGGGGGTAAACCGCGAGAGCGCGCATCGCGTGGATCCAAAAACGCCGGGTCACGCCAACTGGATGGGACCGGATCGCCGGACTCCCAGGCTCTTCCGGTTACCGGGTTGGGAATGATAGCGTTGAAACGATTCATAACATTGGTAACCTGAAGGGAGAATTCCCAACGAAAATCCCCTTGGTTCCACCACTTCCGCAACGAAAAATCCATCCAGCGTTGCCCCTCGCCCAAGGCGGACCACAAGGCCTCGGGTCGGGGATCTCGCTCGTAAATGGGGCGACCCGAAACCGGCTCCACGCCCTGAAAGGTGAACGGGGTATAGCGGCGACCGGAACGCAGGACCCCTTCCAGATACAAGGACCATCGATTCAGAAACGAAAAACCCCACAAGCCCCGTTTGCGGTCCAATGTCAAAATCACATTCCCTTTGATATCGTACGGGGCATCCCAGGCCAAAAAGGTTTCTTTGGTGTCCTGGCGATTGCCGGTGTTAAGAATGGAGGTCAAGGCCTCGCTGGCCGATGAACTCTGACCCCGGGCGACCATGTAGGCAACCGAAAGCTGGGACTGGAACCAATTCCCAACACGCTTGAAATAACCCAATTCCAAACCTCGGATCCGAGCGTAATCCGAATTAATGCGCAGGGTCCTTGTAACCTCCCGGCCTGTAAAATCCCGAATCTGGGTCGAGGCGGCGGTGATAAAATCGTATTTGTCTTTCCAATAGGCTGTTACCGTCAGGGCATCGTTGGGCGTCAATTGGGTTCTCAGGCCCAGCTCGTAGGAAATATCCATTTCGGGGTTGAGATCCGGATTGCCAACCCGGGCCAGGACCGAACGATCTTGGTACAAAGGATTGAGGCCCTGGTACATCCAGCTGGGATGCGGCATGACCATGGCGTGGTTGTAATTAAAGTAAAGGACCTGGTTTTCGCGGATAGGAAAAGAAGCGGATAGCTTGGGCAGCAGGCGAGCCTTGGTCCGCAGGCCCATAACATTAAACGTATTACGAAGGTAATCGGCCCGGATTTCGTCCCGAATCGGAGAGCGGGCGTCCCCTACGGCGTTGTCAACAAAGGCCCCTGGCATCCAATATTCCAAGCGCAGTCCAGCTTCGGCGACCAAACCCAGGTATTTGAGTTTGTTGGAAACAAAAAAGGCCCCTCTTTTGGGCTGAACCCTCCAAACATCGCTGTAATCACCCAATCGAAAACTTTGGGAAAAGGTTCCGTCGGCCAAAGGAATAGGGGCCCCAATCCAAGGGCGAATAATGTCCACCCATTGCAAATCCTGGTCTTTGAATTCGCCCCCAAAAATCAAACGATCCCCCCGCGAGTTGTAGTAATAATTTCCGCTTGCCTTGACGGTGTATTCCAAAACGTAGTGATCGTGCCAAAGGGTCCCGATACCCCCGTTGTTGTAGAGACCCGGTCCGGGGTTTACGAAGACTTGGGAATCCCCGGGGTTAAAATAGGTCACCGGAAACGTAACAATGGAATTGGGATCAAACTCCGAATCCACTTCGTCCGGGCGCCAATCCCGTCCGTTGGCATCGGCCCTTAGGCGGACATAGAGGCGGGATGCATTGACGGTGTAAGAAAAGCGCTTGGAAGTCGTGTGATTGAGCTGCAGACTTTCGAGGTTGGTGTCGTGGGTATAGGTCAGGGCGTTGTCCGGTTGCAGGGCAAATTCAAACTGGTAACCGGGCAGGAACGGAGCATCGTTGCCGATAATCCGGAGCATGTTCACATCCTGGTTGATGGTAAGGGAGCGGAGGTACGTTCCGCTCAAACGCAGGCCGGGATGAAAAGCATAATCCAACTTGAGCATGCCCGCCCAGCGATTGTCCTGCATCGGTGACAGACCGGTGGTTGGGTACAGCGACGATTTGACTTGTTGGGCCGGGGTCCGAAAATATTGGTCGTCAAAGGTCCCTTTGAACGAGGTAAAAACGCGGAGGGGTTGTTTGAAAAGACCCCGCACCGAACCGCCCAGGGTGGCCTCGTAAACCTGGTTGTTCCACACCGAATTCCAGTGGTTGTTGAGCCCCCATTGATCCGAACGAGCGGTCAAGGAATAGGCCCAACGATCCCCGCCAGAACGA
Source organism: Bacteroidota bacterium (assembly GCA_027485465.1). GTDB lineage: Bacteria > Bacteroidota > Bacteroidia > UBA7662 > UBA7662 > SYHX01. The sequence goes on from JAIXRA010000075.1 coordinate 3,687, forward strand.
GTGCGCGTTCGGACGATCCCCGCCGAGCCATCGCCCTGTGCCACATCCCCACCACCGGTGGCAATTTCCATTTTGTCAATGGAGTTGGTCCCCAGGTCAATCCCAAAACCCGTGCCGGCCAAGGGATCGGTGGCCGAAACCCCGTCGATTACAAACGCTGTTTCGTACGTGCGACCTCCGCGAATGCTGAGGCCTTCGGGATTCAGCATAACCCCTGCCTGGGTGTTTAGCACCGATTGAACCGAACGCGATGGGGCCGCTTCAATGCTTTCCTGACCAATGCGCTGCTCGGTACGGGTCTGCTCCAAATCAATGAGGGGCTTATCCCCCACCACGACCACCTCTTGATCCATGGTCACCGCCGATCGACGCAAGACGATGTTGAGGGTTTCTGTTTGGTTGGGACGGATTCGTATACCCGTAAAAATCTTTTTTTCGTAACCCAGGTAGGTCACTTCCACTTGGTAGGTTCCGACTGGAATTTTGGAAAGAAGGTATCGCCCGTCCAGGTTGGAAGAGCTTCCGAGGCTGCTGCCTTTGATGACCACATTCACCCCAATCAAAGGAAGTTTGTCATCCCCATCGGTCACCAGCCCTCCCAAGGAACCCGTGCCCTGGGCAAACCCTTCCCCCAAACCTGCCAAACAAAGACAAAGGACGGCGAAGAGCCCCCAACGAGAGCGCAACGTTGTTCCAGGACCCCAAAAAGGTCGGCGTTTAAACATGGCCCAAAATAAAGCCCAAGAAAGGGAACTTGGGGCGGTTCCTTTTTATAGATCCGCCAAATTCACGGAGGTTAAACCGTACCGAAAATCTCCGCCCAAAAAGTCCCTGAATCGCTGGTACAGGCCTTCGTCAGCCTGCAAGTCCACCCCCTCCTCCCAATGAACCCATAGGCAACGAAGTCCCCCGGCTTGGGCCAAAAAATCCCGGTAGGAACTTTCTACACCGGCCAGGTATTCCGGTGTAATGCTTTGTTCAAAATCCCGACCGCGGTACCGGATATTGCTCATCAAACGGGCCGATGGGCTGCTCAAATAGACCAGGAGCTGCGGCTGGGGCAACTGCCTGTTCACGATGCCAAACAAATCCCGGAAAAGAATGGCTTCTTGGGGGGGCAGGGTCTTGGATGCAAAGACCAAGCTTTTGTAAAAAGTATAATCGGCGACCAGGCCATGGGTCTTCCAATCCAACGCCTCCATTTCTTCGTGCATCTGCCGATATCGCTCGGCCAAAAAGGCGGTTTCGGTTGAAAATGCGTAGCGGTCAGGGTTTTGGTAAAAAAGGGGCAGAAAGGGATTGTCCAAAAATTTCTCAAGGAGCAAGGGCATGCCCCAATCCGCGGCAAGCCGGGAGGCCAGGGTGGTTTTGCCAGCCCCGATATTGCCTTCGATGACGATGTACTTCCGTTGGGGACCTGTTGCCATGCCTGCTGGCTTAGGCCAGGGTTTCCATTCCACCGGGGATGCGCTCCACCCGAACCGGCCCTTTCGAATCCTCGCATTGAAGGAGCATGTCCTGCACGGTCTGACCCAGGACAGGATGAACCCATCGTGGCCAAACCTCGTTCAGGGGCTCCAACACAAAGCGCCTCAGATGCATACGGGGATGTGGTAAAACCAAGCCTTCCGGACCTGCTTCGGAAAAAACCAGGTCTTCCATCCCCAAGAGGTCCAAATCAATGGGACGATCCGCCGTCCCCTCTTCGTCCTGACGATTCCTTCCCAATCGGCGTTCAATCCCCAGGAGAACCCGCAAAAGGGCTCCTGGTTCCAAGTCGGTTTGAAGGATAACAACCATGTTCAAGTAGGGATGGGCACTGGCGTAACCCCAGGGTTCCGACTCCCAAACAGCAGAGGCAGCCAAGGGTGGACCAACCACATTCTCGAGCCATTGGATGGCCTTTTGGAGGTTGTCGTATCGGTCGCCCAGGTTACTACCCAGACCAATCATTGCTTTGCGATGCATGTTATCGTTTACCTTTGACTTGGTCGTACTTATTTGAGTTAGCTCGCTGTATCTAGATCATAGAATCCGAGCCCTAAATAAATAACCACCCCTTCTTTTCGCACTTCTTCAACCTTCTTTTTTAACTCGTATCCATGAAATCATTTTTTAGAACCGTGTTAGCCACCATGCTGGGCCTCCTCCTTTTTCAACTTTTGGGCCTACTCATCGTGGTGGTGATCATTGCCGGTGTTGCCGCATCCGGTGGGAGCGAAGCTTCGTTTGAGGTAGAATCAGGGTCCATCCTTCATCTTCGCCTTGATCAGCCCTTGGTTGAACGCAGCAACGATAACCCTTTGACCAATATCGACTGGGTGAACCTCCGCTCCAACCAAGGCCTTTCGGTTCAAGAACTTTTGGTGGTCCTCCATCATTCGGCCAAGGACCCCAAGATTCAAGGAGTCTTTTTGGATCTCAGTGATGTGCAAGGGGACATGACTCAGCGCGATCAGGTCCGCGAAGGTCTTGAACGCTTCAAGCGCAGTGGCAAATGGATCATTGCACACTCCGAATCCTATACCCAGGGCACGTTGCTATTGGCTTCCATGGCCAAGCCCCTTTGCATGGTCCCCACCGGCATCGCCATGCTCAACGGTCTGGCAACCGAGCCGGTTTTTCTCAAAGGCATGTTCGAGAAATTGGATATGGAAATCGAATTGATACGGGTAGGCAAATTCAAAGGCGCCGGTGAAATGTTGGTGCGCGAAAACCTTTCCGAAGAAAACCGATTCCAACAAAACGCTTTGATCCAAGGAGTTTATGCAGAAATGCTCAATCACCTTGGCAAGAACAGGGCCTTGCATCCGGATACTTTGCGGCGGTTGGCAGACGCAGCTGTGGTGCGCAATGCTGCTTCGGCGGTGAAAGCGGGTCTTGTGGACAGCTTGCTGTACCGGGATCAGGTCTTGTCATGGATGCAACGAAAGACCAAGGCCAAATCCATTGACAAATTGCGCTTGGTAACGGCCGCTGAATACTTCAGCAGTTTGGACGAAAAGAAGCAAAAAACCCTGCCAGGCGCCGCCCCTGCCACCAAAGAAACCAAAGACAAAATTGCCATCGTTTACGCCGAAGGTGATATCGTGAGCGGCGAGGGCGCTGATGGACAAATGGGCGGTGACCGCCTCAGCGAAGCCCTTCGCAAAGCCCGCCTCGACAAGAAAACCAAGGCGGTGGTTCTGCGTGTTAATTCTCCCGGAGGATCGGCCTTGGCATCGGATATCATTTGGCGTGAGACGCAATTGATTCGGCAGGCCGGCATTCCATTGGTGGTGTCCATGGGTGGAGTTGCTGCATCGGGTGGGTATTATATCGCAGCCGCGGCCGATAGCATTTTTGCTTCACCCAACACCATTACAGGTTCCATCGGGGTCTTTGGCCTGGTGCCCTATGTGGGCGATTTTATGAAAAACAAATTGGGGATTACCGTTGATCGGGTGACCACCGGGCCCTACGCCGACATCATGAGCCTGTCCCGCCGCATGCGTCCCGATGAAAGGGCCCTCATCCAAGAAGGGGTGAATCAAGTCTACCAAGACTTTGTATCGGTGGTATCCAAGGGACGGGGGCTCAGCCCCGATTCGGTCCACAGCTTGGCTCAGGGGCGGGTTTATACCGGTCGACAAGCCTTGGCCCTTGGCTTGGTGGATCGAATGGGGGGTCTCAACGACGCCGTGGCCTGTGCGGCCCGTATGGCCAAATTGTCCTCCTACCGACTGAGGGAATTGCCCGAAGCCAAGGATCCGTTCGAAGAATTCATCGGACAACTATCAGGGGCCTACGCGGATTACCAAAGTCGTAGCGAATGGGGGCCTTTGTACCGTCCCTATCAACAGGTGCGGCCCTGGATCCAAAACCGCGGCATTCAAGCGCGCTTGGAATTCGTTCCACAACCGTTGCCCTAAGCCGTTGACGGAGACAGACCAACTCCTTCATCGCCTTCGAACCAGCGGCGGCTCGATTTGCCTGCTTCGGCTAAGCTCCATCGGCGATGTGGTGCTTTGCACCCCGGTCATTCGTTGGTTGCAGCAGGAATTCCCCTTGGTGCGTTTGCATTTTGTTACCAAAAAAGGGATGGAACCCTTGCTGGAAGCCAACCACCGCCTCCATGCAATTCATCGATGGGACGGCAACGAATCCGCTTTGCTCGATGAACTCGCCCAACAGTCCTTTGACGCCTGGATTGATCTTCATAACAATTGGCGCACCTTGCGCTGGTATCTGCGGATGAGGCTCCGGGGGCAGCATCTTCCCAGGTTAGCCCTTTCCAAAAACAACCTGGGCAAGTGGTGGATGGTCCAAACCAAAAAGCGACCCCAATCCATCATCCATACCGTCCAGAAATACCAAAAAATGCTGGCTCCTTGGGGCATATCCGATGATGGGAAGGGTCTGGAACTCCCCTTGACGCCCAGGCCCGGACCTTCTTTGCACGAACGCATGGGCTGGGAAACGGGGCGTCCGATCATGGCCTTGGCCTTGGGCGCCCAACACGCCACCAAATGCCTGACCGAAGATCAACTTCTTTCGCTTTGCCGTAGCCTGCCCGGTCCCCTCTTGTTGATGGGCGGGCCTACAGACCGGGAGCGAGCCGATCGGCTTCAGGCCCAGTCCGGGCGATCGGACCTGGCCCACCGCTGCGGTGAATGGGGCCTCCAGGAATCAGCCTGGGCCTTGTCCCAATGCGCTTGCCTGCTCACCCCGGACACCGGCTTGATGCATATCGCATCGGCCTTGGGCATCAAAACCTTGGTGGTCTGGGGCAATACCTTGCCGGAATTCGGCATGCATCCTTGGCTGGCTCAACCCGCGCCCACTGCTCTCCGATGGGAAGATGGTCGATTGGTGGGCAACGCGTCGACAGGCAGCCAAGCTCCGAATGCGGTCTTGAAGAACCTGCCTTCTGCGGGACCTGAATATTTTGAAACGGCTACACCCTGCAGGCCTTGCAGCAAACTGGGGCACCCCCAATGTCCGCGAGGTCATTTTGATTGCATGCGATCCCAAGATCTAAACCTTGTTACCCAAAGAGCCCGTTTGGCCCTTCAACAATCCGAGCAATCCTAACATTTCTTTGACCGCAAAATCCATCCAACCCTCCCCCACCCCACACAAAAAAAATGAACCCAAATTTCTTCCCTTCGGCGACCGAACTCATACGGAACGAGGATGGCTCGGTGTACCACCTGGGGCTACATCCGGACGATATAGCGGACCGCATCCTGCTGGTCGGTGACCCGGACCGGGTTCAAGAGGTGACGATGCATTGGGACCGGGTTGAATTGGAGCGCTCGCGCCGAGAATTTGTGACCCAAACCGGCTGGATGGGCTCCCAAAGGCTCACGGTTTGCAGCACTGGCATAGGCACCGACAATGTGGACATTGTTATGCATGAGTTGGACGCCCTCAGACGCCTGGATTGGACCAACGGGCGTCCCTTGGAACGGGTCCGACCCTTGACCCTCGTTCGGATTGGTACGGCGGGCTGCCTCCAAGAAGGCATCGAAGAAGGCCAAGTCATGGTCAGTTCGGCTGCCTTGTCCTTTGACGGTCTGCTAGCCCATTACCGGGTTCCTTTTCAGGAGGATGAACAAGCCCTGGGCCAGGCAGCGGCCGATGCCCTTTATGGCCCCCACCCACCAGCCCAACCCAGCGCGGTATCGGCCGACCCCGAGTGGCTCCAAAGGATGCATAACGCCGGACTTCCTTCCGGAATCAATTGGACTTGCGCAGGGTTCTACGGGCCCCAAGGCCGCAACCTCCACGGATGGAGTGCTTACCCCGATCTGCTTTCCAAAGCCGCGGCATTCCGAACGGTTTTTGGCGGTCGCCTCCAAGGCATCACCCATCTTGAAATGGAAACGGCGGGGCTTTATGGTCTAAGCCGCCTCATGGGGCACCGTGCCGTTTCGGTTAGCGCCCTTTTGGCCCACCGTTTGCATCAACGCTTTTGCCCAGAACCCAAAGCGGTTATGCAGGCCTGCATCCAAAAAGTCCTCAAAACTTTGGAGGACCACCCCGAAACCGAGGACCACCCCGAAACCGAAGCCTAACGACGAGCCTCTCCGGTCCGGTTGCCCAGGAGATGGTCGGTCCGGTTTGCTTCGATAACACGATAATGGTCACCGTCTTTTTGAAGAACATAGAGGCAAAGATTGGAATGATCAAAATCATCCATGGCCGAATAGGGTTGGCCCGTCAACATGCATAACAAAAGACGAAGGGCCCTCCCATGCAGGCAGACCAAAATCTTCTGGTGCGGACTTTGGTGGAACTCTTCCACAACGGGTTTCATACGCCCTGCTACTTGGTTGGGGGATTCCCCACCCGGCGGTGCGGCATCCACCTGCCCGCTCCGCCAGTCCTGCACCAGCTGCCGGTAAATCCCGTCAAACTCGTCAAAGCGACGACCCTCAAAATCCCCCCAATGGAACTCATTCAATCCCTCTCTGGCCAAGAGCGGAACTTCTTGGTATTGGGGATCTTCCAGAAACGGGGTCAAGGTTTGACGGCTACGTTGCAGCAGCGAGCAATAAAAAGTGTCAAACCCTTCGTTGGCATAGGCCTCATAAAACAAACCGGCCTGCCTTCGACCTGTTTCATTGAGAGAGGTATCGTGACCGCTTCCCTGAACCAAATCATGGAGGTTGAAATCGGTTTGACCGTGCCGAAGGAGATAAATTAAATTTGCCATAACAATTAATAATATTTTTTCGTCTTCCAATGATTTAACCTTCCTGCTCGGCCCATTCCCTCCAGGCTTTGAGGGCCTGACCAAAATCGGGGGGCAATTCCGTATCAAAAAACATGGCGGCACCTGTTTCCGGGTGTACAAAGCCCAAGGTCTTGGCATGCAAGGCCATACGAGGCATTTCCTGCATGCACTTGGTCACAAAACTCCGGTAGGAACCTCGCTGAGGTCCGCGGACGATGCTGTCTCCACCGTAGGTTGCGTCGTTAAAAATCGGAAAACCATGCATGGACGTGTGGACCCGGATTTGATGGGTTCGGCCCGTTTCCAAATTGAATTCCATGAGGCTTACGGGGCCCAAGGATTCAATTCTTCGGTAATGCGTTACCGCTGCCTTGCCGCTTCGGTTATCGGCATAGCCTTTCATCCGTTGTCGATCGGCCGGATCCCGGTCGATGGAGGCTCGAAAGGTGCCGCTGGACTCGGGGCAGCCCCAAACCAAGGCTTGATAGGTTCGTTGAATGCTATGGTCAAAAAACTGCCTCGCCAAATGGCTCATCGCACTTTCTTTTTTGGCGACCACCAAAAGCCCGGACGTATCCTTGTCAATGCGATGGACAAGGCCCGGCCTCAGGCTCCCATCGCTAAGGGGATGGTTATCGACCGGTAGGTCGTTCAAGCGAAAAGCCAAGGCATTCACCAAGGTGCCTTGATGATGACCATGCCCTGGATGCACCACCATGCCCGCCGGCTTGTGAACAACCAGCAGGGCCTCGTCTTCGTAAACAATGTCCAGGGGAATGTTCTCGGCAATCAATCCTTTGGCCCGGGGCGGATGCGCCAAAACCAATTGAACCACGTCCATGGGTTTGACTTTGTAGCTGGCCTTGACGGCCAACCCATTCACCAGGAGGGAACCGGCCTTGATGGCGTTTTGGATACGGTTGCGGGAAATATGCGCCGTGCGCAGGTCCAAAAACCGATCGATTCGCAGGGGGGATTGGCCCCGATCCACCACCAAGCGGTAATGCTCGTAGAGGTCGTCCTGGTCCTCGTCCGGCAGGGAGGCCTTATCCGTTTCCGGGTCTTGGATCATGGGACGAAATTAGACCCTGGGGCCCTGTCCAGGTCCAGGTGATGCGGAGAGGTCCTTCAAATTCCTGATCGACGATCCAAGGGGACCAAACCGGTTCATCTCTGTAACACAAAACAGGCCAATCCAAACGCAGAGGCTGTGGAATACCAAGGCGAGCCAAAGCCTCCGAAAGCGACTCAACGCGCCGGCCCTGCAGGTTGGGCTGGGTTTGATTCGGGCGTTTGGCCCATCCACCATCCCCTGCACGGACGGGTCTCCAGGTCCAAAGGGTTTCATCCAAGGGCAACGAACCCTCGGTATCCCACTCCAAACGGTGCCAACCCCGAATCAATTCCTGCTTTACCCTGACTGCCGGGCTGCTTAGCACCGGCACAGAATCCCATGCATGGGGCAATCTCTCAAAAAAACACAAAGCCTTCCGACAGCGATAGACCGTGCCTTGACCGCAGGCTAATTTTTTGCCGGGTAACAAATGCCAAGCCCCGCGCAATGCTTCGACCTGGGAACGGTTAGCCCCCAAAGAGAACCAAGCACGATCCACCAACACGGAATGCATCGCCTCCTTTTGAAGTTCCTCTTGGAGATACAAAAAGGACCCGTAGGGAGAATCCACCACTTGGATGATGCCCAACTCGCTTTCTTGGGACTCCAACCGTCGCAGACTTTCTTCGAGCCGACCCCAGTCCCTGGCTTCCCTTCCAAGGGCCTCAACCCATCCGGGGAAACGCTGGCTCATCAAGGGCGCCAGTCGATGACGCACAAAATTCCGATCGTAGGCCTCCGAAAGATTGCTTTGGTCTTCGCGGTAGGTCACACCATGACGTTCCGTGTAGGCTTGAATATGGGCACTTTGAACCTGCAACCACGGCCTCCACATATCGGCAGTTTCTATCAACCCCGCCAAACGAGCCAGGCCCCTTCCTTTCAGCAAAGCCATCAAAACGGTTTCGGCTTGGTCCTCTGCGTGATGGGCGGTAACAACGACGGCATTCTCAAATCGAGTTGTTCTCAATTCTTCCAAGCGACGGTAACGGATACGTCGGGCCGCTTGCTGGAGGTTTTCTCCTTTGGATTTTAGGTTTTGAGACCAATCGACGGGAAGGTAATCGACCACCGCTTCCAGTCCATGCTCCGCGGCCAATGCTTCAACCAACCGGGCATCGGCCAACGAATCCTCCCCGCGCAATTGATAACAACAATGGAAGAGGGCTGGGCGTATGCCCGCTTCCAGCAAGGCATGCAAAAGAGCAACGGAATCGCGACCCCCGCTAATGCTGAGCAACACCGCTCGGGTGAGAGGCCATTCCCCACGGCTGTACAACTGGTCCAAAAGGACCTGGCTGAGGGCATCCATGAGGCCGAGGTTGGGGGTTGCTGCTTAGGAGGCCCGCATACCGTCCAAGACCCCCATGACTTCGCGCACGGCGGCGGCTGAATCGTTGACCAAAGCCATTTCGGCTTCGTTCAATTGCAGTTCGATGATGGATTCGATGCCGTTCCGTCCCAATTTGACGGGAGCCCCCATGTACAGGTTGTTCAATCCGTATTGACCTGTTAACCAAGCACAGACCGGGAAAATTCGCTTTTGATCGCGAACAATGGCTTCGACCATTTGGGCCGCTGCCGCACCGGGTGCATACCAGGCCGAAGTACCCAGAAGGTTGACGATTTCACCGCCGCCCTTTTTGGTGCGGTCGATAATAGCCTCCAAACGCGCCGGCTCCATCAGCTCGGTGACCGGAATGCCACCAACCGTGGTGTAACGAGGCAAGGGAACCATGGTATCGCCGTGGCCTCCCATGAGGACGGCCTGAATGTCTTTGGGGGAGCAATCCAGGGCTTCGGCCAAGAAAGCCCGGTAGCGGGCGGTGTCCAAGATTCCGGCCATCCCAAATACCCGGGATGAATCAATGCCAGCGGCCAAGTAGGCACAATAGGTCATGACATCCAGGGGATTGGACACCACTACCAGGATTGCATCCGGGGAATAATGCATGATTTGTTCCGTCACCGAGCGGACAATACCTGCATTGGTTGAAATCAAATCATCGCGGCTCATGCCCGGTTTGCGGGGGAGACCCGAGGTGATTACCACGACTTGGCTACCGGCTGTTTTGGAGTAATCGTTGGTTGAACCAACCGTACGGGTGTCGTAGAGATGGATCGGGGCGGTTTGCCAAATATCCAGGGCCTTGCCCTCGGCAAAATTCTCTCGAATATCAAGAAGGACGACTTCGTTGGCCAACTCGCGGTGGGCAATGGCATCGGCACAAGTGGCACCTACATTTCCGGCTCCGACAACGGTAATTTTCATGGGTTTGGGGGGTTGGTTGAACGGTGGCAAAATTAAAGCGAAACCCTGTTTTTTTAATGGAAAACACGGCCTCCGTATAATTTTACCTGTATTTTTGCTAATTCGCGATAAATTTCCAAAAACCATGAAAAACCCATTTCAAAACCTCCTGCGGTCCGTATGGCCCCAACCGCTCCAAGGCCTGTTGTTGCGCGCCTTGTTCTTGGCATGCGTCCCCTTTGTGTTAGGAGGCCAAAATGCACAAGCACAATCCTCGGTGGGTGATGGTTACTGCGGGACCGGATCCGCTCCGGCCTCTACATTGCGCTGGATTGAAGGCCTGCATGCCTCCGGGGTTCTGAACGAATTGGCCACCGAACAGGTCCAAAGCACGGTCTTTCTCCCCATCAAGGTTCATATCATCGCCACCGATGCCGGAACCGGTCGCTATACCCTGGAACAGTTTTCGCGCAATCTCTGTGAACTCAACAACCATTACCGGAACACGGGGATTCAGTTTTTCCTGCGCGGTGATGTCAATTACATCAACAATTCGGCTTGGTACAACCTTCCCAGCTTTGCGACAGCAGGCATGATCAACGACCTGCACAATGTAACAAGGGTGATTAATGTTTATTTCTGCAATCTTTCGGCCATGTCCCTTTGCGGTTTTGCCAACTTTCCAGGAACGGGCGAGCCTTCATCCACCTTCCGTCAAGGGGCGATCTACCTCAGCAATGGTTGTAGCGGGGCCGGGAACTCAACCTTCGCCCACGAAATGGGGCATTTCCTCAGCCTACCCCATCCTTTTCAAACAACCAGCGATGCTCCTGCAGCAGCGGGCGCCGAACGGGTGACCCGTTTGGCCAACGAAGTAGCCCCTCGATTGCCGGCCAATTGCGCCACCGCCGGGGACCGTTTCTGCGATACACCTTCTGATTTCAG
>JAIXRA010000092.1 GCA_027485465.1 Bacteroidota bacterium
AGCCCGGTGGATAAGCGAAGGTCGTTGGGGTTGATTTCGGTAGAGGCTATCCCGTTGATGAGGATACGACCGCTGCGGGGTTGGTACAGGCCCAACAGGAGTTTGATCAGGGTCGTCTTGCCGCTGCCACTGGGCCCCACAAAGGCATAGGTTTTGCCCTGTTCCAGGTCCAGGCTTAGACTTTCGACGGCTGGTTGGGAGGCCGAACGGTGTCGGTAGGTAACATCTTTGAATTGAACGGATTCAATGGGCCCCAATGGTTGAGCGTTCACGGGTTGCGGCTCCGGAGAGCTGGCCATGAGTTCTTCAAATCGTCGTAATGAAATCTCGGTTTCACGGAAAACCTGCAAGACATTGCCCCATTCCTGGAGGGGATTGAAAATATAGAAGCTGTACATGAACAGCGAAAAGAATTGCCCCAAGGAAATTTTGTCTTTGAAAATCAGGTAGAGCATCATCAGGACGATGAGATTTCGCATCAAATTCACAAAGGTGCCCTGGACGAAACTTAGGCTTCGCATGTATTTGATTTTGGTAAGTTCCAAATCCAAAATACGTTGGGTCACCCGCCTTAAGCGGCTGTCTTCTTGGTTAATAAGCCCCAGGCTTTTGATAAGTTCGATGTTACGAAGAGATTCGGTGGTGGCCCCGGCCAGTTCCGTGGTCTGGCTAACGATACCGGTTTGGACCGCTTTGATTTTGCGACTCAAAAAGGAACTCAAAACCCCCAAAAGAGGGATGGACAAAAAGTAAACAGGGGCAATGACCCAGTACACGTTCAACGCGTACACCATCACAAAGACAATCCCGACCAGAGAGGTGAAGAGGACATTGATGACGGCAGACACCAGTTTTTCGACATCGGCGCGCACTTTTTGGAGGATGCCCAGGGTTTGTCCCGAGCGGGCATCTTCAAAATCTTCGTAGGGTAGGCTGAGGGCATGGCGTAGGCCATCGCTGTACATGCGGGCCCCGACCTGTTGGGTGATCCGGTTGACCATGTAATCCTGCAGGTTTTTGGCAATACGACTGACCATAGCCACCCCCAGGGCCGCCAAGACCAACATCCCGGCCGCCTCAAAAAAATCTTGGTTGGTCCACGATTGAAGCCGTCCCTCCTTGGCAGCAACCGCGATCCGGTCGATGATTTTTTGGAGGATGTAGGGGTCCAGCAAGGAGAAAATCTGGTTCACAGCGGCCAGGCCGAAGGTGAGCAGAACGGCAGGGCCGTAGGGTTTGAAATAACCTAGGAGGGTACGATAAATCATGGGTTGCAAATTTCGGGTAATCCTTCGGCCCTGCCTGCACGGAATGTACTTTTGTTCCGTGTTTTCTAAAACCACTTCCTTTTGGCCTGTTAGGTTTTTTCTAGGGATCTTCCTCCTGACAGGGGGGGTGACGGATGTGGGGCATGCCCAAATGCGCAAGGCCGATTTTTTGTCCATAGGACTGCAGGCGGGTCAGGTCAAATACGAGGGTTTGCCCGTTAGCAACGGTGTAGGGCCTCGGCTGGAGGGCGATGCCCATATTGGAGGACTTTGGCATGCCAATGTGGGTCTCCAATACCTGGTTTACCAGGATGCGAACGATCAGTTCAGCGCTGATTTTGGACTTAAATTCTTTGGGTACCGCATGTTGTACCTGCATCCTTATGTCGGCTACAACCGCATCATTACCCGTCCATACGCTGTCAAGCGGGGTTCCTTTGGTTTGGGCCTTGGTGGTGCCGTTCCCTTACCCAAGCGGCATTTGAATTTTGAGGTGGTGTACGAAGTCCTGCCCTTTTACCGCCCCGGTGTTCAGGTTTGGGCCGGCCGTTTCACCTTTCCTTTGTTCATGTTTTACCCCGATCCGGACGAAAAATACCGGACTCGCTAGACCCATTTTAACTCCTAAATAATTTTTCCATGGCCCTTCAGTGCGGTATTGTTGGACTTCCCAACGTCGGCAAGTCGACCCTTTTTAATTGTCTATCGAATGCCAGGGCCCAGGCAGCGAATTTCCCTTTTTGTACGATTGAGCCCAATGTTGGGACCATCACGGTTCCCGATCAACGTCTGAACCGCTTGGCCGAATTGGTCAAGCCCCAAAACCTGGTGCCCAATACCCTCGAAATGGTGGATATTGCCGGCTTGGTGCAGGGCGCTAGCAAAGGGGAAGGCCTGGGTAACCAATTCCTGGCGAATATCCGTGAAACCCATGCCATCCTCCATGTTTTACGTTGTTTTGACGACCCGAACATTGTACACGTGCACGGCAGGGTCGATCCCCTAGCGGACAAAGAAATCATTGATACGGAGTTGCAGCTCAAGGATTTGGACTCCATCGAAAAACGGCAAGCCCGGACCGAACGGGCGGCCAAGGCCGGGGACAAAGACGCCAAAGCGCTCTTGGATGTTTTGATCAAGGTCAAAGCCGGTTTGGAAAGGGGAGAATCGGTGCGGTCGCACGGTCTCACCCCCGAAGAGTTCGAATTGCTCCATGACATGTTTCTGCTTACATCCAAGCCGGTTCTCTACATTTGCAATGTGGCGGCCGAGGACTTGGCCACCGACAACACCATGGTCCAAAAGGTTCGTGCCATGGCAGCTGCCGAAGGCGCGGAGGTTTTGGTGATTTGCGCAGCCTTGGAATCCGAAATAGCTGAGCTGGAGTCCTTTGAAGATCGGCAAGAATTTCTGCGCGATGCGGGAATAGGCCAAAGCGGGGTGGAACGTCTGCTCTTGGCGGCTTACCAACTCCTTCGATTGCAAACCTATTTCACGGCCGGCGAAAAGGAAGTCCGGGCCTGGACCATTCCCATGGGAACGCTGGCCCCGCAGGCGGCCGGTGCCATTCATACCGACTTTGAAAAGGGATTTATTAAGGCCGAAGTGATTCACTACGAGGACTTTATCAAGCATGGTTCTTGGTCGGCTTGCCGCGAGGTCGGCAAGGTGGGCTTGGAAGGCAAAAACTACATCGTTCAAGACGGGGATATCATGCTGTTTCGTTTTAATGTTTGAGGAATGAGCCAGGCCAATCCAAAACCCCATAACAACGTAACGGATCCCAACGGAGTGGGCCAAAAGGGGGATTTCCTTTTTGGTTTACCCTACACGGTGGAAGAATCCGAACTCGTGATTCTGCCCGTTCCCTGGGACCTAACGGTTTCGTACGGGGATGGGACCCGCAAAGGCCCGCAGGCAGTCCTGGATGCTTCATCCCAATTGGATTTGGAAGACCCCGTAGTCTCCGAAGCTTGGACGCTTCCAAGGCAAATTCTGCCGTTGGATTTGCGTTGGCAGCAGCGTTCCAAATCCGAGCGTCGCTGGGTGGAATCGTACCTGCGTTGGTTAGAAAACGGCCAAAACCCCGAACAAGCCTCCGAAATGATGGCAGGATTGCAGACGGCCAACGAGAAATGTGGGTACTTGCTGGATTGGGTGCGTACCCAGGCTCGGCATTATCGCAACCTAGGCAAAACCGTGGCCATCTTGGGCGGGGATCACTCCACCCCCTTGGGCTTGATGGAGGTTTTGGGCCAGGATCTGGATTCTTTCGGCATTCTCCATATCGACGCCCACATGGACCTGCGAAATGCCTACGAAGGCTTTGACTATTCGCATGCTTCGATCATGTTCAATGCCCTGCGCATCCCCTCGTTGAGTCGACTGGTGCAGGTGGGGATACGGGATTATTGCCCGGCCGAAAAAGAATGCGCCGAACAAGATGAGCGGGTGACTGTTTGGACCGATCATGCCTTGGCTTCGGCCATGCATCGAGGGACCCTTTGGCATGACTTGTGTTTGGAAATCGTCAAGGCCTTGCCAGAACAGGTTTATATCAGCTTTGATATCGATGGACTGCTGCCTTGTTACGCCCCTGGTACCGGGACCCCCGTGCCGGGTGGTTTGGAATACAACCAGGCCTTGCACCTGCTGGAAGTCCTCTACCAAAGCGGTCGCCGCATCGTTGGCTTTGACTTGGTGGAGGTTGCACCTTCCAAAGGAGACCGGGAATGGAACGGCAATGTAGGGGCCCGATTGCTGTACCGTTTGAGCAACCTATGCCTGGCCAGCAACCGTTCGGCCTTGACCCGAACCAAAGGCCGTCAAGCGGCGCCCAAAACCAAAAATTCAACCCGAAAACCCAAAATATAAATTGTTATGAAAAGAACCTTGATTATTGGTGCCGGTGGGGTAGGGTCCGTGGTAGCCCACAAATGCGCCTCCTTGCCGGACGTTTTTGGAGACCTGATGCTGGCTTCCAGAACGCGTTCCAAATGCGATCGCATCGCGGCCGAAATCGGTAAAAGCCATGTGACGACCGCCGCCGTGGATGCGGATGAGGTTCCCCAATTGGTCGCTCTGATGAAGGATTTCAAGCCCACCCTTTGCATCAATGTGGCCCTTCCTTACCAGGACCTGACCATCATGGAGGCCTGCCTCCAATGCGGGGTGCATTACCTGGATACCGCCAATTACGAGCCCAAGGACGTGGCCAAATTCGAATACCATTGGCAGTGGGCTTACCACGATCGCTTTGCCGAAGCCGGTCTGATGGCTTTGTTGGGATGTGGCTTTGACCCTGGCGTGACTGGAGTCTTCACGGCCTATGCCGCCAAGCATCACCTGGACGAGTTGCATTATCTGGATATCGTTGATTGCAATGCCGGGGACCATGGCAAAGCCTTTGCAACCAATTTTAACCCCGAAATCAATATCCGGGAAATCACCCAAAAGGGGCGCTATTTCGAAAGCGGTCGTTGGGTCGAAACCGAGCCGTTGAGCATTCATCAACCGATTGATTATCCGGGGGTTGGACCCAAGGATTCCTACCTCCTGTACCACGAGGAATTGGAATCTTTGGTCAAAAATTTCCCAACCCTGCGCAGAGCCCGTTTCTGGATGACCTTTGGTCAACAGTACTTAACCCATTTGCGGGTTTTGGAGAACGTAGGGATGACGTCCATCGCTCCCATCCAATTTCAGGGTCAGTCCATTGTCCCGTTGGAATTCCTCAAGGCGGTCTTGCCAGAGCCCTCTTCGTTGGGTGCGGGATACCAGGGTCAGACCTCGATTGGTTGCCATATCCGCGGTTTGAAGGATGGCCAGACCAAGCATTACTATGTCTGGAACAACTGCGATCACGCCGAAGTTTACCGGGAAATCGGGGCCCAGGCGGTGTCCTACACGACCGGTGTACCGGCCATGATTGGCGCCAAAATGATGATGGAAGGCACCTGGACCGGGAAGGGCGTATTCAACGTGGAAGAATTCAATCCAGACCCCTTTATGAAGGATTTGGGGCTTTACGGCCTTCCATGGCACGAGGTTGTGGATGGACCGTCTCCTTTTGACGATTACGAATCCCATGCTTGACCTTCAGGCCTTAAGGGCCGCTCGGGAAGGTTATGATCCTCATCGTTTGGATTGGAATACCATCCCTTCGCCCTGTTTTGTGATGGACGTCGATCGGTTGTGTTCCAACATGGCCTTCTTTTCCGAATTACAACGCCAAATTCCGGTTCAGTTTATCCTGGCCCTCAAGGGATTTGCGATGTTTTCGGTCTTTGACCTCATGAAGGATGCCATCCACGGGACCACGGCTTCTTCTTTGCATGAACTGCGCCTGGGCTCGACTCGGTTCGGTGGTTCCCAACACATTTTTATGCCGGCCTACCCTCCGGAGCAGGTGGCCGAGATGGCCAGCATGGCGGATCATGTTTCCTTTAATTCGGTATCCCAATTCTTGCA
>JAIXRA010000158.1 GCA_027485465.1 Bacteroidota bacterium
CCAGCAAGACCTCATCCAAAGCCAGCGGGGTGCTGCGCAGGGCCTCGCCCCCGGCCTCCAATTGAACCAAGGTCAACAAACGCTGGGCGGTTGAATTCAGGTCGTCCAATCGCTGCAGCAGACCAACCAAGGCGGCGCGGTACGCTTCGGGGCTCCGCTCTTGACGCAGGAGGACCTCCATTTCGGTCTTCATCGAAGCCAACGGGGTTCGAAGCTGATGGGAGGCCAGTCCCAAAAACTGCTGTCGTGTCCCCAGTGCTTCTCGCAATCGGTCCATTAATTCGTTGAATTTGCGGGCCAAACGTCCGATTTCATCGTTGCGGTCTGCTTCGGGCAAATTGAATTGCAGGGCCTGTTCGGATTGAACATCATCCACCCGGTCCAACAAATGGCTGACAGGCCTTAGAGCCCTCCCCGCAAATCCATACGACAAAAACCATGTCATCACCACCCCCAAAACCCATCCTATTCCCAAGATCCACGCCAAGCGGCGACCCTGCTGCCGCCCCATCTCATCAACCCCCCCGTAGAGGACCAAGAGCCCGTTGTACTGCTCCCTTCCAAAGGCCAAAGCCGCCCATTCCAAATCTCCAACTTTCCCAGAGCCAACACCCTGGCTGCGGATTCGGCCCAACAATCCCACATCCACCCGAAGTGCGCCATTGCTAGAATCCAAAAGGTATAACAATTGATTTTGAATACTGTAAAGGGCCAAGAAGCGCGGTGTCTCTCCCTCCGTCCAACCAGCCATGGCCTGCGTTGAACCAACCGCCGCGCCTTCGCCCGGTGATTCCATGAACCGAACCCCTTCGGCATAGGCCCGAAGCCGCAATCGTTCCTCGTAACGAGCCCTCCGCTGCCGCTCAACCTGGACATAAACGCCCAAAAGGACCAGGCCCAGCACCCCGGCTACCAAGCCCAAAAGGGTCCTGCTCAATTGATTACGAATCGTCATCCTGGTTCATTGCCTCGGTCATCCACTAGGCGGACCCTGAGGCTCAACGAAACTACACCTCGGGCTCGCTGTTTGGGTCATCGGTCATCCGGTACCCTTGCCCTATATGCGTTACCAGCAATTTGGTCTCAAAATCGCGATCCACTTTTTTGCGCAAAAAATTCAAATAAACATCGACCACGTTGGTACCCGTATCAAAGTGGATTCCCCATACATCCGCAGCCAATTTAGCCCGGCTGAGCACCTTGCCTTTGTTCTTCATAAAATATTCCAACAGATGAAACTCCTTGGCGGTCAGGGGAATGGTCTTGTTACCGCGACGGGCTTCCTTGGTCTGCAAATCCAATACCAAATCGGCCACCTGCAGCTGCCGCGGACCACTGTCCCCGGTATGTCTTCGTAACAACGCCCGGATTCGGGCCAGCAATTCCTCAAAATCAAAAGGCTTGACCAGGTAATCATCCGCCCCGGCTTCGAGCCCATCCACTTTGTCAGCGGTGGTCCCCAAGGCCGTTAACATCAACAACCCGCAATCCGGCCTCTGGGCCCTAAAGCGGGTACACAGTGCCAAACCGTCCAAGGCCCCGGGCAGCATCCGGTCCAAAATCCCCACTTGGTAATCTTTGATCTCAAAAAGCACCCTTGCCTCATGCCCTTCGCTGGCCCTGTCCACCTCAAAACCCTCCGAACGAAGGCCGCTGCAAACCGCATCCGCGATGCGATCGTCGTCTTCGACCAACAAAATGAGAGGTGGGGCCGTGGCCATTGTAGTCAGAATTTGTTTCGTTGGACGATTTTAGACCCGACCCAGGCCGTTCTGTTTAATCCGAAGGATTAAATTGGGATGAAAAATAACACCAACCCAACGCCGGGGTTTTTACCGAGAGAGGTACATGGACTTGCGCTTGTACAAATCCCTGAAATACGGATCCCGCAGATCGCTGATAAATCGGATGGCCTCACCGGTGGATTTCATTTCGGGCCCCAAGGACTTGTTCACATTGGGGAATTTGTTAAACGAAAAAACCGGCTCCTTGATCGCCCAACCCTGCAGGGAATACGCCACGTTGAGATCTTTGACCCGCTGAACTCCTAACATGACCTTGGTGGCGATGTTCACAAAAGGCAACCCGTAGGCCTTCGCTAAAAAGGGAACCGTACGCGATGCCCGGGGATTGGCTTCGATAACATAAACCACATCGTTCTTGATAGCAAATTGTACATTGAGCAATCCGCTAATATCCAAGGCTTTGGCCAAGCGACGGGTGTATTCCTCCATTTGGGTCACCACCAAGGGCGAAAGTCCGAAAGGGGGCAATACCGCATGGGAGTCACCGGAGTGAATACCCGCCGGTTCGATATGTTCCATGATACCGCACATAATCACCTCTTCTCCGTCGCTGATACAATCGGCTTCGGCTTCCATCGCGCGGTCTAGAAAATGATCAATCAAAATCCGGTTGCCCGGTATTTTGCGGAGCAAATCCACCACCGCTTTTTCGAGTTCCTCGTCGTTAATCACAATCGACATGCCCTGCCCACCCAAAACATAGCTGGGCCGGACCAAGACCGGATAACCCACTTCGTTGGCGATTTGCAGGGCTTCTTCGGCCGTTTCGGCAACCCCGTATCGGGGGTAGGGAATGTCAAGGTCTTTGAGCAAATCACTGAAACGACCCCGGTCTTCGGCCAAGTCCATGCTTTGGTAGGAGGTTCCAATGATTCGATAACCATGAGCGTTGATTTTCTCGGCCAATTTGAGGGCCGTCTGTCCACCCAGTTGAACAATGACGCCAACGGGCTTTTCGTGCTCAAGCAGGTCCAGCAAATGCTCCCAAAAGACCGGCTCGAAATAAAGTTTATCGGCCATGTTAAAGTCGGTGCTCACCGTTTCGGGGTTGCAATTGACCATAATGGCCTCAAAACCCGATTCACGTGCCGCCAGAAGGCCGTGGACGCAGGAATAATCAAATTCGATCCCCTGCCCGATCCGATTGGGGCCCGAGCCCAGCACCACAACTTTGGGCTTGGCGCTGACAACGCTTTCGTTTTCCTGGTCGTAGGTCGAATAGAAATACGGGGTCAAGGCCGGAAACTCAGCCGAACAGGTGTCCACCATTTTCCAGACCCGTTGCAGGCCCAGACCCATTCGAGCGGCCCGAACTTGCTCTTCGGTCACATCATCCTGCACCATGTACGCGATTTGGACATCCGAGAACCCGTTTTGTTTGAGTTCGTTCATCAAATCACGACCGACGTCCTTCAGATTCATAGAGCGCAATCGTTGCTCTAGCTGAACCAAACTGCGGATTTCCCTCAAAAACCAGGGATCAATGCGGGTGATCTTTTGAATAGAGTTGAGGGGAACCCCCTGCGCAAACGCATCGTAAAGGTGAAAAACCCTCTCCCATGATGGGTTCTCAAGGCTGTCCATAATAACCTCGGTCCGCTTCTCGCCTTTGCCATCCCCGCCCAGACCAGCCCGGTTAATTTCCAGGCTTTGACAGGCCTTTTGGAGGGCTTCGTTAAAGCTACGGCCTATGCCCATGACTTCGCCCACCGATTTCATCTGAAAGCCTAGGCGACGATCGGCTCCGGGGAATTTGTCAAAATTCCATTTGGGAATTTTTACGATAACATAATCCAACACAGGCTCAAAAAACGCCGAGGTACTCAGCGTAATTTGATTAGGCAATTCGTCCAAACGATAGCCGACTGCAAGTTTAGCGGCAATCTTGGCAATCGGATATCCGGTCGCCTTGGAGGCGAGGGCGGAGGAGCGAGAAACGCGGGGATTGATTTCGATCGCAATGATGGCCTCTGTTAACGGGTCCATCGCAAATTGAACATTGCAACCCCCCGCAAAATTCCCAATAGAGCGCATCATAAGAATGGCCTGATCGCGCATCGCCTGCATTGCGGTATCGCTCAGCGTCATAGCCGGCGCCACCGTAATACTGTCCCCGGTATGGATCCCCATGGGGTCCATATTTTCGATGGTACAAATAATACAAACATTGTCCGCAGCATCCCGTAACAATTCCAATTCGTATTCCTTCCAACCCAATACGGCCTTGTCTATCAAAACTTCGTGGGTTGGAGAGGCATCCAGACCGCGGTTCAAAGCCGCATCAAAATCTTCTTTGCGGTAGATGACGGCGCCTCCCGTTCCACCCAGGGTATAGGATGGTCTTATGACCAGCGGAAAACCGATTTCTTCGGCGGCTTCTTTGCCTTCGAGGTAGGAATTGGCGATGCGAGAAGGAGCAACATCGACTCCGATTTCTAACATAAGTTTGCGAAACTCTTCGCGGTTTTCGGTACGCTCGATGGCATCGATATCCACCCCAATCAAACGAATGTTATTTTGTGACCACAGGCCCAATTCATCGGCCTCTTTGCAGAGGTTGAGGGCCGTCTGTCCTCCCATGGTGGGGAGAACTGCGTCGATGGAGTGCTTGTTCAAAATGTGTTCCAGCGAATCCACCGTCAACGGCATGAGGTAAACATGATCCGCTGTGACGGGATCGGTCATGATAGTGGCCGGGTTGGAATTGATCAGGATAACTTCGATGCCTTCTTCGCGAAGGGAGCGGGCGGCCTGGGATCCGGAATAATCAAATTCGCAGGCCTGGCCGATGACAATGGGTCCGCTACCGATTATCAGGACGGAGCGGATCGACGGGTCTAAGGGCATAAAAGGGGGATTCAGGCAAAGTTCGGCACAAATCGCCTCAAAACATAACGAAGCACGATCCAGCCGTGATTCAATAGGTTATTTAAGGGACCGTAATGACGGCTCATTATAAGAAATCTCTCCTTCCAGGCGGCCTTGCGGCGTTGACTCGAAAGGCCTCCATCCAAAAAATGAACCAAGACCCGGTCCGCAAAATGCACGCCAAGCGCCTTCGACGAAACAACCTCCGGACCCAAGGCCCCTCGGTCCAAGGCCTCTGGGTCCAAGGCCCGCAGACAGCGAATCATCCAGTCGATGTCTGCACAAATCCGATACTGCAAATCGTAAGGCAACGCCCGTTCCCTTTTGATCACAAAGGCTTGGTGGCTCACCACCATACCAAAACGCAGCGATCTCCAATTCAAGTGTTGAGGCGGCAAGGGCTTGCGTAATCCTAATTCACGACCACCCATCGATTCAACAACCATCGCCTGCCCATAATAAACGGCGGCCCCCTTTCTCTCCGACCACAAATCAGCCAAAACACGGGGATGGGCGAGGGTATCTCCGGCATTCAAAAACAGGACATAATCTCCCTGCGCCATTACCAACCCCTTGTTCATGGCGTCGTAAAGACCCCGGTCAGGCTCGGACACCCAACGAAAGACCAACGAACCTCCGTGAACCGGCTGGCCCTGAACTAGCTCACCTTGAACCTGTTCACCAAACGCCCTCAATCGCTCAACGGTCCCGTCCTTGGATGCCCCATCCACCACCACATAATCGATTTGAACACCTACCTGTTCCGCCACCGAACGCATCGTTGGTTCGAGCAATTCGCCTGGATTGTAAGTAACCGTAACAATGGAAACGAACATACGTTCGGGGTTGCTCATAGGTCCTTGGAGGGTTTCTTTAACATATCTTGAACCAATTCAATGTACGCCTTGGCTATGCGTTCGGGACGGACCAAGTCCAGGCTTTGGTAGGCCCCCTGGCGAAGCAAATCACCTTGGGGATGCTTTACGACCCTGACCATGGCCGAAGCCAGGTTCATCGCAGCCATCGTCTTAGCACTTTCGGATGCCCACGGGTCCACGGGAGTAGCCAACGCTCCGTTCTGTCCCTCAACGATCATATCGGCGATTCCTCCTGCCGCAAAACCAACGACCGGGGTTCCAACGGCAAAGCTCTCCAAAATCGTATTGGGAAAATTCTCTTGCAAGGAGGGTATGACAAAAAAATCCGCTCGGGCATAGGCTTGCTGCATCGCCAAGGGGCCCAGCAAACCGAGCCAAGAAATCCGATGGCCTCCGGCCTCCAAAGCCTGAACCTGCTGGCGCGTTGCATCCGTTACCTTACCAGCCACTTCAACCTCAAAGACCAAACCTTCCCGGCCCAAGTGCTCCAAAGCCATCATCAGCAAGTCCCAACCCTTGCGCGGATCGGAGGGATTCACCGCTGCAAAAAACAAACGAGGCCTGGCCAAACCGTTCACGGTTAACCGGGGTTCTAAACCTTGCCCGTCGGCCTCTGAATCAAACGGATTGGGTATGCAACACACCAAGGCGCCGCACCCTTGTACAATACCGGATTTGGCAGCCATGCCTGCCAGCCACTGGCTTGGAGCAACAAGCGCTAGTCGATTGCCGGCTTGGGTCGCCCATTTTTGACGGTCGGTAAACTGTTGACGAGAACGATCATCGGGGCCACGATGTCGGAGCTGCGGACACGATCCACAAGACCGTTCAAAAGCCGAACAAGCCCCGGAATAATGACAGCCCCCCGTAAAGGCCCATTGATCATGCATGTGCCATAGGATAGGCTTATCCAATTCCAACAAAGCCTGCAAATCGGCGGACCCCAAAAAACCATGATTAATCCAATGCAAAACAACCGCATCCGCCTCTTGGAGGGCCGGATGGGCCATACGCTTTGGGTCACTTGAAGGCCAAGGGTTCCCGCTAAACATGGCTCCTGGCGTCCAAACCAAAAATTGCTGAAGCTTGTAAACCAAATGTTTGCGCAATGTATACCATCGTCTCATCCACTTCCCAAGAATTCCGTCCGGCCACCAAGTCTCTGGACTCATAACGGTGACATGATGCCCGGCTTGGCGCAGCGCTCTGGCCTGACGCATGCAGGCGATGGCAGCACCACCGGATGATTGAGAACTTGTCAGCAGAACCAGTCGTAGAGGCATGGTATTTTGCATGAAACTCAATGAGGCGCTTCGTCCTTGGTTGCCTTTGCCAAAAAAACAGTGTTACAATACCAGCTTTTTGAGCCCGGATAAACAAAAACCAATGCAGCTGCCAGCAAATTCAGCGGGGCGAGCAAAACCAAACCCAACACAAGATTCAAATATTTGTTACGAGTTTCCCATATTTGATACCATCCCAAAATACCCATTTGCAACCAGGTTGCGGTATAGCTGTTGGTTTTGGAACTTCGAACCACTTCGAAACCATTCCGTTCCAACAAGGCCGTAAAACCCCCTTGGCTGTAACGGGCATAATCGTAGGGCATTTCGTGTTCATTCCAAGCAAAGGGAACGCTCAACAGAACAAGGCCTCCCGGCTTGAGAACCCGATGAAGTTCCCCTAAAATCAAATCCGGTTCAAAAACATGTTCCATAACCTCGCTGGCCAAGGCATAATCAAAACAATTGGCCTCAAACGGTAGGGTCCTGCCATCATAAAAAACATCCACCTCTTCGGTGAGGTGGGGATGTCCAGGGTTCTCCATATCCAGCCCCGTATAGCTCTCCACGCCAAATAGATGTTTGTAAGGCTTGGCCCCGCACCCAAAATCCAGCATAGACCCGCCCCGAAAACCGGTAGCCATAGCGGCCAGTGTTTTGTACAAATCCCTCCTGATGATATAGAATGGATTGATCAAGACGCTGTACCATCTTGGCCTGAATTGCTGGGCTTTGTACCAGGCCTTAAATTGTTCTGTCATCGTTTTCACGAACTTGTTGGAATTCGATTGGATCCAAAGCACGCAGTGGTTTGCGAAAAACGGCAAAGACGGTATGTCCATGAGGGCTGTTGTGCGGACCCAATCCTTTGGCCAACAATTTCCCTAAAATAAAAGCCGGAATACGCGCCATCCAATTCACCAAGCGATGATCCACCATGGGACGCTTCCAACCAAACATTCGATAAATCGAAGCAATGGTCAATTGATAAATGTAGTCAAAACGATGGTGGGGCTGCAAGGGGTCGTGTTGCACGGTCACCAATTCCAGGTTGAGATGCTGGGCCGCGTGCTCAAACCAGCGATCGGTATAACGGGAGATATGATGCGGTGGCAGATTGAGAGCCAAGTTATTGGACTGACTGATATAGGAATCCTCGGATGGAACGGCCATGAGGAGGGTCCCGCCGGGACGAAGGGCTTTCACCATGGCATCCAGAAAGGACCTGATTTCTACGACATGTTCCAAGACCTGAAAAGCACAAACCACTTCGTGGCTTTCGGGATGAGCTTCGGCGTATTCCTGTACGGATTGAACCCGTATATCAATCCCGTACGTTGCAGCCATTCGCCTTGCTTCTTGGCTAAAATCGAGTCCGGTATACGTTAGATTCAAACCCGATTTATGCAGAAAGCGGGCAAAATTCCCTTTGCCCGAGCCTACCTCCAAAACTTTGTTTCCGCTCGCTAAGTAAGGCAGGGCCAAATCAAACTCATGCTTGTGATCAACATAGTACCAAGGCTTGTGTTGAAGGGTGTTATAAAAAGCCTCGTCTCCACCTGCCAATGGCTCGTACCACCGCAAATCACAGGCCGCGCATCGAACAATCGATAACACAGCGCTTCCGCCAAAAAGTCGGGCAACCGGCGCTTTGTACAAACGACGATACAATACATCCAGGTCAGCAACCGGAAGGCTTTCAAGAACTTCTCCGTGCCCGGACGAACAAAAAGGACAAACCACCATAACGATGCAATTTAAAGATGAGAAGGCGCCAGAGTTTCAGGGCAGGGGATGGGAACATCTTGGTTCTCAGCGTGCGAATATCGGCCTTTTGTTGGTGCTTCCATTGGTTGGGGTGCCGCATTGGAAAGGGCATGGCCTCCATGGAGATTCTGGATAGACCGTGGTACACATCCGTGCTCGTGTGCGTAGCGCCTTGGTGGCCAAAGCCAATATTGCTTACCAGATTCACCGATGGCAAGAGGGCGTATTGGCCATGTTTCCAGGCGGCAAAGAGAAATGGATAATCCCAGGTATTGTAACGGCCTTGACTGTAGCGCTCAAAAGTCCTTTTCCAGGCCCTTTCCCAACGGCCCGGTCCAAAAAGTCGCTTTAGCCCCCCCCTTTGGACCCATTCATCGTAGCCCGATAGATCCAAATCCACCTTTTGCCAGGATCGCCTCCAAGCGGCCCATCCCCATATGTGGGTCAAGGCTGAGACATAGTAGCTATCATCGGAGACGCGTTTGCCTTCCTGAAAATTATCCCCACTGATCATAAAAACCCGGTCATCGTCTGCGTATTTGTCAAGTAATTCGCTACAAAACCTCCAAAAATCGGGATGGGGCAGGCAATCGTCCTCCAGGATGATCCCCGCTTCTTCGTGTTCAAAAAACCAATCCAAAGCCGAACTAACCGCTTTTTTGCAACCCAAATTGGTGTCTCTGTAGAGGGTGAACAGGCTACAGGGCCAGTCTACGCCCTCCGCAATCATTTGGCGAACCCGGTGAACAGCTTCCCGCTCATCAGGCCTGCCGTCTCTTGGACCATCGCAAGCCACATAAAGGCGCTCCGGCCGCTGGATCCGAATGGCTTTCAGGACTTCGTGGGTGGTGTCGGGGCGGTTAAAAACCAAAAAAAGTAGCGGGGGCTGCAATCGCTTTTCTTGGTTATCCACAATTTGTCCCTAATTTTGCGTTAAATTAGCGTAGAAAACCAAGTCAAATTCAACCATAAACCCATTCACCATGAAAAAAGTAGCCCTTTTACTCAGCGCCGCCGCTTTGCTGGCCCTGACCACCCCCGCTGATGCCGCTGGCCTCTTCGGCAAGAAAAAGAAATCCTGCTCCACGGAGCAAACGACAAGCACCACAGCTGGCAAAGCCGGTTGCGCTTCCGGAAAAACCGAAGGCAAAGGTTGCTGCTCCAAGAAAGCCGCTACGTCTACCAGCAGCACTGCTCCGTCGATGTAATCCTTAGGGTTGGGTCTTCGAGGCCTTTCCCTTTACGATTTCCCCTAATCCCGGCCGTGTCCACCACGAGCCGGGATTTTTTTTGCCTTCGGATGATGACCTGTTGGAAATTTTAGACCCCGGCCCTACCTCCACCGCAGCCCAACCTTTATCCCAGCCCGAATCCTCCCAAAAAAAACGCCCCTCCTTTCGGAGAGGCGTTCAAAGTATAAAAGGTATTTTAACCTTCTTTTCTAAGCTCTTCGCTTAGCGAATCACCACCTTCTGGGTTTCGCTGCGGTCACCGCTGCGAACCTCGACAGAATAGATTCCCAAGGGGAGGTTGGAAAGATCCAGCGTCCAGCGGTTGGAAGCAGGGTAATCGACCGATACCACTTTGCCCATGGCATCGCTAACACGGACCTGATTCATGGTATTGGCGTGCTGCAAATTAAAGAGACCGGTGGATGGGTTCGGATAAACAAAGAAACCTTCGTTCTGAAGAACCAAACGAGCGGCACGCAGATTCAAACCAACCAAAGGCTCGGCGTTCATATCCGCAATCTCAGAGGCGTTGTCGATTTGAATCATTCCTTCGGCATTTCCACGGGCTACGATGCGAATCAATGCTTGCCCTGCCTGGAGATTCCAATTCTTCAACGTATACCAGGCAATGTTAAGGCGGCGACCAACTTGTTTGAAGGAAACTTCAGTTCCTGATTCGGCCAAAGCCGATTGAACATCACGAACTTCCATACCAACAGGTAGGTCGATGAACAAGGTAACCGCGCCAACATTCACAGGACGATCAACCTCAACTTCCA
The DNA here is from genome assembly GCA_027485465.1 of Bacteroidota bacterium. Lineage (GTDB taxonomy): Bacteria > Bacteroidota > Bacteroidia > UBA7662 > UBA7662 > SYHX01. The sequence continues at coordinate 10,613 of JAIXRA010000158.1, forward strand.
AGGTATACTCTCCACCACGGGTGGCGAGCAGACCACTGATTTCGGGCGACATCGATCCGCTACGGGCTGCTGTGCTTGGAGCATACGAACCGTTGACATCACCAACGCAAATCGCTTTGGAATTGACGGTTACAGTATCATTGTTAACGTTTCCACTTGTCACGGAGTAAGTCCAGTTACCAGCTGTGAAAGTGGAAATCAATCCTGCAACACGACGATTCACCAAAAGGGCATCGGCTGCGTTCACGGCATTGTTTCCGTTGGCATCGGCGGCTTTGAGGCGAAGGCCCGCCAAAGTCACGGCCCCTACACTAAAGCGATTGACCAAAAGGGCATCGGATGCATTAACGCCGCCCCATGGCTTGTTCGTAGAGAAGGCGAGGTTGTAAGCCCCATTAACCATGCGATCAAAGCCAAAGGATGAACCGGATACGGTGGATTGGCTACCGGTATTGACACCACTCAACGTGACCGTGCTGTTGGTCATGGGGGTTGATGCGGTGTTATCGTAGGTCAATGTTCCGGCTAAACGGCCCACAAACTGGTCTCCGCACTGGCCGTTAAGCACAGCAGTCAAAACCAAATCCGAATTCACGGTCACCGTACGTAGGGCACCATAAGTCGCATCGTTGATGCTGCAAGCAGCAGGGACGATTTCGGCATCGGTGATTTGGTCACCGTTGGCAAACTTATAATTCATCGTGAACCCGTTGTAAACCACGGTATCTTTCTCGTAAATGTTCGGGTTGGCCGCTGTAGGCATCAGGCGAGTAACACCTGCATTGAAGCCCTGAAGGTTACC
>JAIXRA010000100.1 GCA_027485465.1 Bacteroidota bacterium
CCAACCTCTTCAAGAGGTTTCCGAAATCCCGACCAAGAAGGATACAACCATCGAAATCACCTTCCTCAAAAGTAAAAAACCTCTGGAAAAGATAAAGGAAGAATCACAAGTGACCATTCATTTTAAGTATACGGGGTCAATGTGGGGTACTAAAATTAGAATTTGGAAATCAACTTTCCTGCACGCCAAAGGTTCAAGCCATCGAAGCAGTCTTGTTCATGTCGAAAACATCTCAGTTCATCCTACATGGACCCATGTAAGTGCAGGGGAAACCATCAACTTTACCTTGATTTTTTCGGGTCTTCCGAAATATTGTGAGTACTTTGACTTGATTGAAGATATCCCGGAACCCGGAGGATTTGTTATCAATGACATTAAGCGCAACAATTCGGATGTTTATCATTTTACGATGACTTGATTTAAAAATATTTTCGTCATCTGTCTAGATTTATTCTTTAAATTTCCTCAACCAACCTAAAAATACCAATTATGAACATTTTACACTTCATCTTAGAACTTGCACAAAATCATCTCTACAACCCCAATTGCGAACATTTTGGAGGCGCAGGCCTTATCATTACCGACAAAGGACCTGACACAAACTCTCACGGAGATGTTATCGTCGTCCACGAGGATGCCGGTACTTTAAGTTGGCTTGTTTATTGCCTGAAAGCAGCCTACCAAAAACAGATATTCTACGGGAATAAATATGAATTTTATACCTCCGTAGGGAGTTTTATGAACGAAGCCAAAAGGGAAGGTAAGAACACGCATAAGATCATTGAAGAAGTCTTGTACAAGGTTGAAAAATCCTTCGGACCGCCCACAAACAAGCCTGATTTTGATGAGGATGACCTTAATAAATAGTATTAAAATAGAATCAGTAATCCATGAAATACAATACCCGATTCAAAATGGATGTCGCCTTTGAAGTCGTTCAAACAAACCAAAGCGTCGCCGAGGTTGCAAAGAAATACGGCATACATCCCTCCACGGTTTATCGCTGGAAAAGAGACATCCTCGAACCCTTTATCAATGCCCTCAACGAAGGATTTATGGCAAAAATCCAACGCCCTAATAAATAAAATTAAACCAAAAAAATGAAAAATAATAAATTCAACGAAAACGAGGTAAATACTACGACAAGCAAATCAACTCAGCCCAGTAAGCTATGGCTAACGTCATCCGAGTGGGAAGAAATGTTAAGACAACAGTCAGATTCAGAAAGTCAACCTACTAAGGAGCAAAATCAACCGAAGGAGCAACCAGACAATACGATAGAGATAAATTTCTTAAAGCGCACAAAGTAAGATTAACCAGCAGCGAGATACTTATTGAGGATTTTTATGAACTTCGAAATCGCCTTTCTCCAACGCAGAGATAATAAATAACAAAAACCAATTAACCCAAGACATGTACAGATACCAAGACATCATCGTCATCGACTTCGAAGGATTCAAAGGCAAACCCCCCAGCATGGTTGGAATTTGGGAACAATACCACCGAGATTACAAACCGCATTTTCGCACCCTAATCCTGGACCCTCAACTCAAGGGACTTGCGAGTATGGAAAATCCACGGGTCAAAAACCAATCCTTGAATGTCTTTATGAATAGGATCTTCAAAAGGGCCCGAAGAGAAAAGAAAAAAATTATAGCCTATTCCGAGCATGAACTCCTGAAGTTTGGCGAAAGCGGCATCGATATCTCGGATTGTTATGTGAACGCAAGGGCAGAAACCAAAACCTGGTTTACAATTAATAAAATACCCAACAGGCCAAAGCCGCTAGGCCTCAAGCCTGTTCTAAAATATCTTAATTACCCCGCCCTAATTGACTACGGGACCCAAAGGGTCACCGAGAAAATCAAAAAGATTAAAAAGGAGCTTATCCGGCATAAACAGGACCCCACCAAACTCACCCCATTGGCTCAGGAGAATTGGAGGGATTTGGTCGCCTACAACGAACAAGATGTACGTGGCGTTGTGTATGTATTAGAACAAATAGGCCTCCTCAAACCTTAGCGAAGCCTGCTAAAGACTTGACCGCGCCAGAATGGCCGTCAACGTTGACATAGGGTAGTTTGGGGGCTTCTTGGCACAACCTTTGATTCAAGGTTTATGATGACGGGAAAGTCCCTGATCCTAAACCCAAAACCCAAAATTATGTGCTACATTAACTTGGTCCATGCCTGTTGCCTTGGACACGTTGGGCATCGTCACGAAGCCATCTTTCGCCAATGGCTTGAAGAAAATGTAAATTGCTATTCAGATTACCTTCCCGACCAATCGGAGTCTGAGGATAAGGACTCCCGGATTACGGTCTTTGAATCCTGGACCCTGGATGATTGGATTCGGGAAATTTCGAACAAAAATCCCTTGTTACCAGCACAATTCATTGATGACCTCAACGATTTACTTCGGGAAGAAATAAGGGAAAAGGGGGATTGCTTGATGGGGGTATCCTATGATTGCAGTGGACCAGGTGCATCCGGATTCGATTATGTGTTTGAATATGCCGGAATCACGGTTCGTCGCGGCAGCGATGAATACGAAGAATGCGAGTATGGCGGAGCCGAAGGATGGGAAAACACCCTGCAATTGGATCTTTACCTGGATCAGGGCGATACCCATTCGGTTTACATTGACCCAGTACACGCCAAGGGCCCTTACGATCGGCTCATCCGGCCTCATCTCAAGGCCCATGAGGATAAACTCTATGATCATGTCGATTTCCTTACCAGTCTAAACCCGGCCCGGAATTACCTCAACACCGAGTCCCTCAACGAAGCCAAGGACTATATATACTGGGAATTCAAACGGAACGGACTTATTGTTTCCGAACAAAAGTGGATGGCCGACGGCAGGGAATACACCAATGTCATAGGCCTTTACCCGGGACAAAAAGAATTGTACGATTCCAAAGGCAAACCCTTGCCCAAATCTACCCTGGTGGTGGGTGCGCATTACGATGTAGCAGGTGATCAGCCCGGTGCCGATGACAACGCCAGTGCCGTAGCCGGCCTCTTGGAAACCGCACGGCTTTTGCATTACCACAAGCCCGACCTGCCATACCATGTGGAACTTGTCGCCTATTGCCTTGAAGAACCCCCCTTCTTCGGAACCCAAGAAATGGGGAGCTATATCCACGCCCAATCTTTGAGCCAGGAGAAACGTCCGGTCAAAGGCATGATATGTTACGAGATGATTGGCTATTTCTCGGACAAACCCGGCTCTCAGGCTCTGCCCGATCCCCAACTCAGGGACATCATTCCGGATACCGGCCATTTTATTGCGGTCGTTGGTCATCCCAAATACGCGGACTTCAACCAATCTGTTTACGATCGTATGCTTCAAAGCGACACCGTTGACGTGCGGGCCCTGGGCCTCGCCGGTCAACCGAATCCTGAAATCCTGGCATCCATGCGTAGCCTCTCGGACCACCACAATTACTGGCGTTTTGGCATACCCGCACTGATGATCAACGACACCTCGATGCTGCGCAATCCCCACTACCACCGGGTTACCGACACCATCGACACCCTGGACTTCTCCAAAATGGCCGGGGTTGTGGATGCAACCTTTAACGCCATCATCAACCTCTAAACTAAATTTTAACCATGACAACAAATCCCCAAATAACCCCTAATCAGCCCTTGCTGTTTAACCTGATGATCCTGGATCAAAGCGGTTCCATGTCAAGCATGACCGACCCCGTTCGCCATGTCTTCCACGGACACCTACGGAGTCTGGTGGATGAACAAAATCGCCTACAGGATTTGCAACAATTCATGCAACTATGGACTTTTGGCGGTTCCATCATTCATGAAGCCATCCCGCTAATGCCGGTGAAGGCCTGGGATCAATCCTATCCCAGCTACCATCCGGACGGGTCCACCCCTTTGTTTGATGCCTTGGGCACAGCCCTGAATGCCTTGGAGGGCCATATCAGCCGTCAGGACCTAGCGTCGGACCAGTACAAGGTCCAGGTATTTATCGTTACTGACGGGGAGGAAAACAGCAGCAAGGAATACGATGGTCCCGGCATTAACCGCAAAATCCGTGAGCTCACCGCCGCCGGATGGACCTTTGATTACTACGGAACCGATCACGATATCGACAAAATAGCCGATGAACTCAGCATCAAAAACCGAAAAACCTTTGATAAGAATGCTGAAGGACTTTTTTCGGTGACCAATGAATACCGCATAGAAAAGGAGGTCGAAAAAGAAAAGTTCATGAACAGTTTCAAGAAATAAATCTTGAATATTGAGGGATCCCCAACGGAGGTGCAGGAGATCGGTTTACTCAACCAGGGTAATCAGGTCTCTTGCGCCTTCAAGGGTATACCGTTGATTCGGCTTTTTGGAAATGATAAAGGGTTCGACCACCGTTGGAGAGGCAACCTCGATTAGTTTGCGTTTGATACGGGATAAGCACTGATTCAATGCCCCGTTATCAGCCACAAGGTCCATCATCAGCCGTATCCTATCGCCGGCGGCCACTCGATCTTCGCTACCCAACATAGGCAAATACAAATTCAAAAGATCATGGGTATAATTCCCCCGTTCCTTCATGGTGAAACCATTCGGATGCATCAGAAAAAGCCTGTACACCGCAATCTCCAGTATTTGGAGCCTGATCACCAATGGCTCACCCCTCAAACCAACCTTCAACGTCAGGCATTGCTCCGAGACTCGCACTTCCAACGACAAAGGTTGGTCCTTGCTCCGCCCGGCCATCACCAGAGGTTCCAAGCTCTCCAAAAGTTCAAGGCGCTGGGGGGAATTGTATTTCAAAATTTGTTCCAGCATTTTTCGTAACAACAAAAGGGAAGGGTCACCATTTTCGGCCTTAAGGATATCCAAGACAACCTCGTCCTCGTTTACGCGTGATGGTTCCTGAAAAAGGCGAGGCTCGTTTACGCTAGTTGATGATTTCAGAAAAAGAGAGCCATCATATTCGTTGGCAGGATTCAATGAATTGAATCGTAACACGGAATCGCCCATACTCAATTCGGATACCAGATCTCCGTGTTTACCCAGCCACGTATGCTGCATGGGATTACCTTTGTTCACCAGCAACAAATGCCAACCCGCCCTGTTCCCGGAATCACCTTCCACCATCAAATGATGATGTAGATGGAAAAACAAGGGGGCCATGTCCATCTTTCGGACCAGATTCATATAAGCCCCTTCAACACCCTTTTCGCGGAGGGATCGCAATCCTGGAAAATGATAATGCCAATAATCATCCGATTCCGCGGTGGCCATGGAGCGTATGGCATCAAAATCCATTGGAAAAACCAGTCGATACCCCGTGCCTTGAACCAAATTGCGTATCTGGGTTAAATCATCGCCAAAAAACTCATAAAACATCTCCCCACGCCGCGGTTCCTTATCCTCAAAATTATAAAAGGCTATCGCCGAACCCGTCTCAAACAAGTCCTCCACCTTGGAATCCGCATCGGACCATTCCCCCTTCCCTTTGGGGTGCCTATTAGCCCAAAAACTCTGAAAGATAGAAGCCATACTCAAAAATAGGGGTTGGTAAAATATAATGATCCTATCCTAAGAAGGACGGTTAAAAATACCTATGTGGTATCTTTAACTAAACACTGCTTTGAGTTGAAATCAAATAACCGAAAAATAACAAAAACCATCGAAATATGCCTGATTTAATCATCATTGGTGGCCCAAACGGCGCTGGGAAATCGACACTTTTCCCAGCCATCAACAACGTTGTGCGTATTCCCAACTCATATCAGCCCAACACGATTCAGCCTGATAATTATGTTAATACCGATGATATTGCTGCACAATTCAAAGTCAACAACTTTGAAGCCGGAAAATTGGCGCTTTCCAAAATAGACAAACTCCTTGATACAAATCAAAGCCTTGCTATAGAGAGTACCCTTGCTTGCAATTGGCCCATGTCCGTGATTGCCAAGGCCCAATCAAAACACTACAGGATTTACATAATTTTCGTAATCATCGAAAGCCCTGAACTTTCGATGGCTCGCGTTACTCAAAGAGCCCTACTCGGAAAACACTATATTCCTTGGGAAGACATTCAACGTCGATATGGTAAAGCCCTATACAAATTCAACAAACAATACCAACACGTTGCAAACTTTTGGATGATCATTGACAATTCGGGTCTTAAATGGAAAGAATTAGCTTGGGGAGGGCAGGCCTTTCGGTATGCAGACCTTTGGACCCCAAATATTGAAAATTACAAGTACCTGCAAGGATTGTACAACAGATACGGTATCCCGAATGATTTGAATACAAAAAATGTTCACGTGAATAGCAATCCTGATTTCATGGATAGACTAACACCCGAAGTAATTCAATTGGTCCAAAATTATTTGGATCAAGAATTACAAAACAGACCTATTGGAAATTATGTTGCTATATCCGAAAATTTCACCGTAAAATTCACCCAATACAAGCCAATATGAATCAAATTTCTTGAAACAAACGCTGGCGCTTTGAATAGAACAAAGCAACTTGGTGGGTTAGAATCCTAAATCCGAACCACAAATGGCTGCATCACCCCCTCACCATTTATCCCTTTTGTAGAATACCTTTAAATCAGGATATGAAACAAATCGAGGTCGTTGCGGCGGTCATTCGGCTGGAGGATAAGGTTTTGGCCGTGCAAAGGGGGGACGGGCGCTACGCCTATGTTTCCCGAAAATTTGAATTCCCCGGGGGCAAAATCGAAAACGGCGAAAGTCATCACAGTGCTGTGCTCCGCGAAATCCGCGAGGAGCTGGCCCTGGAAGTGGAGGTGGAGGACTTCTTGATGACCGTTCAACACAGCTACCCCGACTTTGAACTCACCATGCATTGCTATGCTTGCCGAACCAACCAGGAACAACCCGTCCTCCACGAACACTTGGCTTATCGCTGGTGCTTGACCCACGAACTCCCCTCCCTGGACTGGGCGGCCGCCGACCTCCCGGTCGTCGATCGCTTGTTAGCCCAAAGCCATGAGCGCTGAACAGTCCCCCGGCGACAAGAGCCTCCGCCAATTGGAGCAAGGTCTCCGGGCTGGTTTTGTGAACAAAGACTACCCGGCCTCCCCCCTGTACCTGCCCCAATTCCTGGTTAACGACAGCCAAAAAGACAAAAAAGTCCTTTCGTCCATCCTGAGGGGCCTGCAATCCTGCGATGAATTTTGGATTTCGGTGGCCTTTGTGACCACCAGCGGGGTTGCTACCTTGATCCAAACCCTTTTGGCCCTCCGTGACCAGGGCAAGCGCGGCAAAATCCTGGTTTCGCAATACTTGTATTTTACCCAACCCGAGGCCCTCAAACGCTTGATGCAATTCCAGAACCTGGAAATCCGCATGGCCGTGGAGGGCAACTTTCATTCCAAAGGGTATTTGTTTCATCGCTCCCATAGCCGAACGACTACCCAGGACGAGGCGGATGTTTACGATTTGATTATCGGTAGCAGCAACCTGACGGCGAACGCTTTGTGCACCAACATCGAGTGGAATCTGCAGGTGTCGGCGACGCCCCAAAGCCACTTGATCCAAACGGCCTTGTCGGAATTTCAAGTCGAATTCCAGCGCGCCAAGCCGGTGGACCTGCCCTACCTGGAACTCTACACGGCCCTCTACAAGCAGCAACAAACCTATACCGCTCGCATCCGCAGCGAAGCAGCTCATACCCTTTCCCTCGGCCCCGCGATCAAGATCCCCGATCCCAACACCATGCAAGTGGAGGCCATGACCCGCCTTCAAGAATTACGTAGCCAGGGGGTCCGAAAGGC
>JAIXRA010000129.1 GCA_027485465.1 Bacteroidota bacterium
ATTGGGAACTTGGTCGGATTTCCATTTGGGCTACCAGTCCTTGGCCAGCGACCCGATCCACGGCTTGTTGCCAACCGTTCACCAAGTAAACATAGGTGCTGTATCGAGGGCCCCAAGTATAACCGATTCGGACTCCGCTGAGGTAATACGGAACAAATTCGGCCGATAAAGAACGCGTATAGGTCGGTTGATCTTTGGATAAAGGATTTTCGTTGGTGAAGGGCGACCCCAGCAAACCGGCATCAATCCACAAGTCCAATTTTTTCCAAGGTTTGATCCCCAGGCTGGCTTCAAGAAGGCGGGGTTCTCCGGGTAGGTAATTTCTTTCCATGTAGGTGCCAAAGGCCGGCATCAAGCGACTCCGAATTTGTTCGCTTTGGTAGCGAAGGTCCAAAAGGGCCAGGTTGATGGCCCACTGATTAAGTGAGGAGGAACTGACCAGGTCCGGAATTTGTTGGCTCCTGGACGGTCCCCAATTTCGGTAAATATCCAATTCGGCTCCCAAGACCAAGGGCTCCAAACCCAAACGAATGCCCCCTGTGGAGTCCGCAAAACCGGTGTTGACGACCTGGGCCTGAATTTGCACAGGACCAATACCAAGCACGAAACCAAGAATCAGTCCCCAAAAGTTCACGCGTAAGCCTGAATCAACCCCTATCTTCATTTTGTTCATTTCAATGCTGAAAATAGATGCCATGAGCTTTGCATGGTTCATCATTAAATTTGAAAATGATAAAACACACTTTGCTGTTCGTCCTTGGGATCCTTGGAGCCTTTGCGGCTGTAGCCCAAAATCCTTTGCGAATTCCGGATACCTTGTCCGGTCCCGTCATGGACCTTGAATTGCAGTCCGGAACCAACGTTTTTTATCCAGGCTTTGCAACCGGGACCCTGGGGGCCAACGGTCCTTTTATGGCGCCAACGTTGATGCTTAGGAGGAATCGACCGGTTCAATTGCGGGTCCAAAACAACCTAAACGACACCACCACCATCCATTGGCATGGTCTGCACGTCCCTGCCTCGGCCGACGGGGGACCCCATAGTTACATCCCATCCGGTACTTTATGGGCGCCTTCTTTTACCGTCTTGGACTGGGCAGGTACGTATTGGTACCATCCTCATCATCATTTGCACACCAATGCCCAGGTTTCAAAGGGTCTTACCGGCTTTATCGTGGTGCGCGACAGCTTGGAGGATGCCTTGACCCTTCCAAGGCGATACGGTGTGGATGATATACCCCTCCTCCTTCAAACCAAAGGGTTTAATGCCCAAAAAGAAATCACCTACGATCATCCCATGGATACGGCGGTGATGGCCAACGGCACATTGCGGGCCGTGCATACCTTACCTGCTCAGGTTGTTCGGTTGCGGTTGTTGAACGGATGCTCCGAGCGCGTTTTGAGGCTTGGATTTCATAACAACGAATCTTTTTGGCAAATTGCCAGCGATGGGGGGCTTTTGAGTGCTCCTGTTTCCTTGAACCGAATTCAATTGGGGCCCGGGGAGCGTGCCGATATCTTGGTTAATTTGTCCAACCGGGTTGGCCAGAGTCTACAGCTCAAAAGTTTTGGTTCCGAATTACCCAATGCGGTTTACGGAGCAACTCAACCGGGAATGGGGCCGGGGCAAGTGATTCAAGGATACAGTTCCAATCCGCTGAACGGCAACGACTTCACCTTTATTACCTTCAGCGTAGGTGCTATTCAAGCTCCTGCGGTTCAAACGATTCCGTCCACGCTGGTAAATCATCAACCCTGGTCGGCCACCATGGCGGATACCACGAGGGTTTTGACCTTCATGCCCCAGAACATGGGTCCTACGGCTATCCAAGGTCCATTTATGATTAACAATGCTCATTTTGACATGAACGTCATTAACCAATACGTGCCCGTTGGTAGAACCGAAATATGGGAATTGGTGAACCAAACTCCCATTGCCCATCCGTTTCATATTCATCACAATTCTTTTTATATTTTGAGTGTGAACAACCAGCCGCCCAGCCCCTCCTTGGCAGGCCGCAAAGACGTTGTGATGGTCCCTGGTGGGATGGGTCGGGTACGATTTATTATGAAGTTTGAGAACTTCTACGATGATGTCGTTCCATACATGTACCATTGCCATATGCTGACCCACGAAGATCATGGGATGATGGGGCAGTTCATTGTTCAATCGCCCCGAGTTTCGTCGGTTGAAGAAGGCCTTCCTGCCTTGGGGCCATCGTTGTTGATCGGTCCTCAACCGGCCACCACCCAATTGAAGGTTCAAATCAAGGATGGTAGAGGTCCCGCTACGTTGCGTGTTTACAGCCTGACAGGGGCTTTGGTGAAATCCGTTCCCGTGGAGGCATCCGTTGTTGATTTGGAAATTGCTGATTTGGATCCATCAATTTATCTGATCGAATGGAAAGGTTCGGGTAAAGTTTATCGAACCAAATTCCTCAAACAATCGGGATTCTAATGAATCCTATACCGGTCGAACCCATGCACACCCAAGCCTTCCAAGAAATCGTCGAATTTCGACGTTCCAACCGACTTTTTGACACCAAGTTCCCAGTGCCGGATGAGGTGATTCAGCGCTCCTTGGAAAGAGCTGCTCTATCGCCCAACAGCAGCAATATGCAGCAATGGGAATTTCATTGGATCAAGTCCGAACAGGCTTTGGCCCAAATGGTTCCCCTTTGTTTGAACCAAAACGCTGCCCGAACGTCCAAGCATCTGGTGGTGTTTGTGACGCGTCAGGACCTGTGGAAAAAACGGGCCGCTTGGAACCTTCAACAAGTCCGTAACAGCATCCAAGGAGAGCCGAACAACGGTCAAAAAGCGGGTTTGCGCTATTACAGTAAACTCATGCCGTTTCTGTATACCAACGATCCCTTGGGACTGATGCATGTTCTGCGATGGCTGATTGGGTTGGTGATGGGGGCATGGAAGCCTTTTTACAGGCCCGGTGGTCGTGCAGAGCAGCGCATTGTGGCTCATAAATCTTGCGCCTTGGCCGCTCAAACCTTTATGTTATCGGTAGCGGCGGAGGGTTTTCATTCGTGTCCGATGGAGGGCTTGGACAGGGTGCGCGTTCGAAAATTTTTGGGCTTGCCCCGTGGGGCCGAAATCAACATGGCCATTGCCGTGGGTCTGGGAACCGAAGCCGGGGTTTGGGGTCCAAGGTTCCGGGTGCCCTTGGAGGAGGTGGTTCATGTTCATTGATTCTGAATTTGGAGGACGTGATTCATATTCATAATTCCGCTTTTCCAGGGTCGAAGCAATCCCAATGAACATTAAAGCGGATATTCTCATTCTGGGCGGGGGAGCGGCTGGCTTTTTTGCGGCGGTTCATGCGGCCCGCTTGAATCCTCAGCTGCGGGTCGTTGTGGCCGAGAAATCCTCCAAATTATTATCCAAGGTTTTGGTATCCGGTGGTGGTCGCTGCAATGTGACCCACGAATGTTACGACAAGGGAGTTCTGGTTGGAAATTATCCCAGGGGTGGGCCCGGTCTGCGCCAAATTTTTGGACGATGGGGGCCCGAAGAAACGGTGGCGTGGTTCGAAAGCATGGGTGTCAAGCTCAAAACCGAGGCGGACGGGCGCATGTTCCCGCAAACCAATCGATCGGAGACCGTTGCGCGCTGCCTCCTCTCCGAGGCGGAGAGGCTTGGGGTGGCCATCCAATTGAACACCCACTACACCAGCGTACAGGTGGTGGACCAAGGCTTTGTCCTCCAAAGTGCCCAGGGCAGCGCCCATTGCAAACATTTGCTCGTTGCTACCGGTGGCCACCCCAAGGCCGAGGCGTACGCCTGGCTGGCAGCGCTCGGCCATCGCATCGTCCCTCCGGTTCCTTCCTTGTTCACTTTTAACTTGCCCGCCCATCCCATCACGGAGTTGATGGGTATTTCGGTGACGGATGCAAGGGTTCGTTTGCCTCAATTCAAAAAAGTGACCCAGGGTCCCGTTCTCATCACCCACTGGGGCCTTAGCGGTCCGGCGGTTTTGCGGCTATCGGCCTTGGCGGCCCGGGATCTGCAGGCCTGTGGTTACCTCTACGATGTCGAGATTCATTGGTTACCGGCCTACCACGAAGACCAGATTCGTCATCTGTTGTTGCAACACCAGAAGGAAAAACCGCAGGCCTTGGCACTTGGATCCTGGCCTTTTGCACTTCCGTCTCGTTTGGTTCGCTACCTGGGTATCAGGGCAGGGCTGGACCCCGACAAAGTCTGGGCGGATATCCGGCTCAAAGATTTGAACCGCTTAGCTGCGCTTTTGGCCAACGATACCTACCAAGCCCAAGGCAAAACCACCTTCAAAGAGGAATTCGTCACCGCCGGTGGGGTGCATCTAGGCGATGTGAACCTTAGCGATATGCAGAGCCGCAAGGTACCGGGATTGTTTTTTGCGGGCGAGGTTTTGGATATCGACGGGGTAACGGGCGGGTTTAATTTTCAAGCCGCCTGGAGCACGGGCTGGATTGCCGCCCAGGGGATGGCGGGGTAGGGTCCGGGG
>JAIXRA010000090.1 GCA_027485465.1 Bacteroidota bacterium
ATTTTAGTTTTTTTGATGCTCATTCTTAAGAATCTTTGGACCGATTGAAAGACCAGTAAAAGGCCAAGCTGATCCCGTACACGGTTAGGTATTCTCTAAAAAAGTTGGCCGTATTGGGCCCTACCGTGCTTTGGTAGAGATTCCAAGCGAGGTGAAGCGTCCCTGCCAAGCCCAAGACTAGGAGAAGCCAGTTGATGGGTCGAATGGGCTTCGTTGTGGTGGGCCATTCATAACGTCGCAACCCCAGCAGGGGCCAAACCAACAGGAGGGGCAAAGCAAAGAGTCGGGCCTCCCGGGCTTTGGCCATCAAGAGGACCATCAACGTATTGATGATGAGGCTGACCACCAAGCCTAAGGTCAAAATTCGGTACGGACCAACCAGGGTTCGAAGGAGAACCAGGGGCCAGGCGAGAACAAGTCCAAGTCCCGCCAAGGTTTCGACGGTGTAATCGATGTTGCGAAAATTGGCTTTGAGGTTGCTGAAGCGTGCTTGCCATTGCCACAGATCCCCGGTCGATGTGGCGGGGTTTGATGCCATTCGACCCAGGGCCAAGACCCCCAAAGCGGTCAACACGGTGATCCCCAAACGGATTCGTTCCTGCTTTGATGCGTAGGGTAGGTACAGCCCGGCAAGGACTGGTAGGAATAGGAGGCCACTTTCGCGAGCCCACCACGAAAGCCCCATGCAAAGTCCGGCAAGGAGGGCGTAAGGGATGTTATAGGATGGCACCGCGGGCAATGCCCCTGCATTCTGCCTCAACACGCAAGGACGGGGGAGAAACCAACAGGCTGCCAACATCGTAACAAATTGCAGAGGCTCGTCGTAGGTATAAATTGGAGGGACAAAGGCAAAAAGGTTGGTGAAGGAGAAGAGGTACAGCGCTGTAGCGATCCATGCTCCCCTTGCGGCCGCTCCCCAAAACAGGGCCAAAGCATAAATCAGGCATGCGCTCACGACCAGCAACAGAGGATTCAATAGCGCCAGCACCCTTGTTTCATCTGCCCCGGTCCATCTGCCCAAAACAGCCACCGCCCCCGATGTCAGAGGGCGGGCCGCAAAGACCGGTAGGTTCCGATGGTAGTCCAAGGTGCTGCGTAAGGCTTCGGGGGTCATCATGCCCTCTTTGCCGGGGGTGCGGTGCATCCAAAACAGCCCCATCAACCAAACCAAACAAAGGAGGAAGAGGGCCGAGGAATTTTTCACGTGCAATCCTAAATTTACAGACGAATCTATCTCCCCCAAAACCCGTCTTGTCCTCAAAAACAACCCCATGACCCGCTCCAACCACGAAATCGATTACCGCGTTTACGGCGAAGAAATGCAATGCGTCGAAATAGAACTCGACCCCCAAGAAACAGTGATTGCCGAAAGCGGGGCTTTCATGTTCATGGATCCAGGGATCGAGATGGAAACCATCTTTGGGGACGGATCCTCCGAGAACAAAGGATTTTTGGGCAAATTGATGGGGGCCGGTAAGCGTCTTTTGACCGGTGAGTCCTTGTTCATGACCGCCTTTACCCACCTGGGTTCGGGCAAAGCCCGGGTCACCTTTGCGGGGCCCTATGCCGGCAAAATTGTCTGCCTGGATTTGCAGCAATTGGGCCACAAAATCATTTGCCAAAAGGATTCATTCCTTTGCGCAGCCAAAGGGGTAGCGGTAGGTATCGAGTTTCAGCGCCGATTGGGTACAGGACTTTTTGGTGGGGAGGGTTTTATTATGCAAAAACTGGAGGGGGATGGGCTGGCCTTTGTGCATGCCGGGGGCTATATCCTGGAGAGGGATTTGCAACCCGGCGAGGTACTGCGGGTAGATACCGGCTGTATTGTGGCTTTCACGGCCGGGGTGGATTACGATATCCAAATGGTCCGTGGGGTCAAAAACATGATGTTTGGCGGGGAGGGCTTGTTTTTTGCCACATTGAGAGGGCCCGGTCGGGTTTGGTTGCAAAGCCTGCCCGTATCGCGGCTAGCGGCTCGCATTCTCAGCTACGGATCCCCCGGTGGGCGTCGTGAAGAGGGTTCCCTCCTGGGCGGTCTTGGCAACCTGCTGGACGGGGATTAGTTTTTGGGGATTCAGGCCCCTTTAACGAGGATTTTAGGGAGGACGTTCACCAAAATAGAACCCCAAAGGCAATTTTTAGACGTAGCTCAAAAAAAATCAACCCGGAGGGGTTGTGTGGGTTTGTTTTTTTTTAATTTTATTAAAACTTAACAAGCCTAAAGATGAAGACATTGCGTTTAAGCCTTTTACTAAGCGGGTTCTTACTTTTTGTTTTTGCTTCCAAGTTGGGTGCTCAGGTGACCTATACCTTGGGACCTACCACCTATTACGATAAGTTTACCGACGGGGGCGACATTTATAATAACGCCTCCGGGGCCCAGTTGGGAATGTGGGCCAATTCCGGCAGCAACAAAAGGGTGGTGGCATGGCGCGCCCTCAAAACAGCCGGAGATAATACGGGTTCGAATCGTTCCTTGCAAGTAGGGGATGTGTTTAGCATCACCGTTTCGGCGACTTCTGCCTTCGGGGTGATGGGCTTTTCCTTGAACAACGCTCCCTCAACCGGTTCCTGGGCCAATCGGCATAGCAATGCCAGGGTTTATGTTCAAGCTGCGGGTACCTCGGCTTCTTGGATGGTCCATCACAACGGCGGTTCCACCACCTTGGATTATAATGTTAGTAGCACCTGGAAGGAATATCGCTTCAATGTCTACATTACCTCCGAATCCACTTGCGATGTGGAACTCATCGAAGGCGCCACCACCAAGAGGGTTTATAACATTGCGATGAGTGGAACCTCTGGGGCGAACATATCTCATTTTGTACTCTATTTAAACGACGAATGGAACGGTTCTTCCAATCAGAATATTTTTTGGAAACAAACGACCCAGCACCATGCATCCGGCACCGTTAACCTGGGTTATTATCTTGGTTCCGGCACGTACACTCCGGGTCTGATTACCAATGGATTAGCCAGCAATTCAACGTCCACTTCTTCTGCCAATGCGGTCAATGTGGGGGGTAACGCCGGGTCCAATGTTACGTTGGGTGAGAACAATACCTACACAGGCCTTACCACGGTGAATGCCAACGCAACCTGCAAACTGGGAGCCTCGGGCGGTTCCACCAACACGCCCTTGGGGACAACCGCTGCCGGAACCAGCGTCAGTTCCGGAGGGGTTTTGGATCTTAACGGTTTTAGCCTCGGCACTACCGAAGCTCTTACACTGAACGGAACTGGTATTTCATCGGGGGGGGCGCTTGTGAACAGTTCGTCCACTTCAGCGACCTGGCAGGGTGCGATTACCCTGGGGTCAGGAACACGAATGACCGCTTCGGGTACCGGTGGCCTCACGTTAAGCGGCTCCCTCAGCGGTGGTTCTCATGTCTTGTATGCGGGTGGAGCCCAAAATACCTCCATCAACGGTGTATTCAGCGGTTCAGGAAATACCCAGGATGGTACCGTAACATCACTTTATAAGGATGGCTCTGGGACCTTGACTCTCAACGGCATTAATACCTATACGGGAGATACGCGGGTTCAAGCCGGCACCCTGACGGTCGGTTCAGGGGGTAATGCAGGGAGCGGTTCCGATGTATTCATTGCTTTATTGGGCAACGTTAACATCAATCAGTCGTGTTCGGTGGCCTCGGTCCAGGAATGGGGTACCAATAACGGTGGCTCTTTGAATTTGGGCTCCGGTGCCACGTTAACGATTTCGGGTGGGTCGGGTACGGTATACCAAAGCACAGTATCCGGTTCGGGTAATCTAATCGTTGACGCGACCGGGTTGACGGAGTCACTTTATGGTAACAATACATGCACTGGAAACCTGACCTTGAATGCAGGCACCGTCGCCTTGTCCGGAAGCAACCAGTTTGGTTTGGTGACTGTTGGTGGAGGAACATTGAACCTTCAACGGAGCGGAGGCACGACGTTGCTAGCAACCACCGATGTTGTGCTTTCATCCGGTTCCCTTAACGTGGATCAAAGTCAAATCCTGGATGATTTGACCATCAGCGGGGGGACCTTGACCATCGCATCCGGGGTGACCCTCACCATCAACGGAACCCTTACCCTCAGTGGTGGGACCATCACCAACAACGGGACCATCGCCTACGGGGCGTCGGGCGCTTTGGTGTACGGGTCATCGGCTCGGACGGTGGGTGCGGAATGGCCTGCCAGCAGCGGTCCATTGAACGTGACCGTCGGCACGGGCGGAGTGACATTGGGCGTGGAGCGCACGATTTCCTCCACCGGCAAATTGACCCTGAACGGGGTCTTTGCAACGGGGGATAACTTGACGCTGGCCTCGGATACCAACGGTACGGCGGTGGTGATCGGCGGAACCAACAGCGATTTAACGGGGAATGTTACGGTGCAGCGATTCCTGCCGTGGAGCGGCGCCAACCACAACGGCTTCCGCTTTGTGGGACATCCGCTGCGCTCGAACCCAGTTCTTAACACGGTCATCAACCTCCCCTCGACGAGCAATACCGTGATTGGCTATAACAATGCTAGCAACAGCTATACCGCCGTC
>JAIXRA010000039.1 GCA_027485465.1 Bacteroidota bacterium
GGGCGCACCGAATTATGGGATGAAATCAGGCTTGCTTTTCGTCGTCCCTACCAGCGTCTCGAAAGGCATCGTTCCTTGAATCAACCACCCAAGGAGGGGGATGCCGGGTATACCACTTTTTGTGGAACCTAAGGGGTGCAGGACGGCAGCCTCTTTACACAGTCGCCCGTCGGGCCGCTTCCCAAAACAGGATCCCGGCGCAGACCGAAACATTGAGGCTGTGTTTGCAACCCCATTGCGGAATCTCAAGGCCCCAATCGCAAAGGCCTAGCAGGCTAGCATCCAGGCCATCCACTTCGTTGCCAAAGATGAAGGCCAAGGGTTGTTTTCCGTCCCAGGTCCAATCCGTCAGCGATACCGACGGTTCTGTTTGTTCGACGGCCACCAAGGTGTACCCCTCTTGGCGCAATTGCAGCAGGGCCTCTGTTGGATTTTCCCATCCCCTCCAAGAAACTGATTTTTCGGCACCCAAGGCGGACTTGTGGATATCCCTGTGTGGAGGTTGACCGGTGAAGCCGCAGAGGACCAGTTCTTGGAGGGCAAAGGCATCAGCGCTTCGAAAAATGCTTCCGACATTCTGCAAACTGCGGAGGTTGCAGAGCACAGCGATGACAGGAATTTTGGGGTTATTTTTGAACTGGTCCAGGTCAGGTCGGTTCAGTTCGGGCATGGTCTTGAGGCGCACGGCAATGAATGGAGGGTTTTTGGATGGAATCCACCAAACCTACGAAACCCTGCCTGTTTCCTCAAGCCCACCGAGGCTCAACAGACCTCTTGGCTCTTTTCTAGATACCCACTCTATCCCTGACACCCTCCCAAACCATGCCGGCCAAGTCTGCCAACGAAACGCCTTTGATGAAGCAATACGCTCAAATCAAGGCCCGTTACCCAGGGGCCCTCTTGCTTTTTCGGGTAGGGGATTTTTACGAGACTTTTGGGGAAGATGCCGTTCAGTGCTCCAAGGTCTTGGGAATTACCCTAACCAAACGCGCGAACGGTGCGGCCTCCGAAACCGCCTTGGCGGGTTTTCCCCATCATTCGTTGGATCAGTATTTGCCCCGCTTGGTCCGATCCGGCCTGCGGGTGGCGGTCTGCGATCAAACCGAGGACCCCAAAGCAGCCAAAGGGATCGTCAAAAGGGACGTCACCGAATTGGTTTCTCCGGCCGTTGCGTTCAGCGATTCGTTGTTGGACCATGCTCGTAACAATTATTTGGCGGCCGTGTATCTGGCCTCCGATGGTCGGGTGGGTTTGGCTTTTTGCGATGCCAGCACCGGGTCCTTTCAGGCAACCCAGGTGGATCCAGAGCAGGCGATCGGTCTCCTTCAACGGTATGCACCCCGCGAGGTTTTGGGGAGTAAGCCGATGCGAACCGAACTAAAAGCAAGGTTCGGCGAGGGATGGGCCTGGCAGTGGCTGGAGGATTGGGTTTGGGAAAGCGAAAGCGCGCGCCAACGGATTGAACGGCAATTCCAAAGTCGTTCCATCAAAGGTTTTGGATTGGAGGGCATGGAGGCTGCTTTGATGGCGGCCGGGGCCGTTCTTCATTACCTGAACGAAACCCGTCGGGATGGTCCGTTGCCCTTGTACGGTTTGTCCAGGTTGGATCCCGGAGACTCGTTGTGGATGGATCCCTTTACTCTCAAGACCCTGGAATTGTTGGAACCTCAACAAAGCGGAGGGATGTCTTTGGCCCAATGCTTGGACGATGCCGTCACCCCCATGGGGCAACGACTCCTGCGTCGTTGGTTGGCGTTTCCATTGCGGTCTTTGGAAGCCATCCAAGAACGATTGCGGGTGGTGGATTACGCGGTGGCTCATCCGGAAATTGGCGATGCCATGCGTACCGCCTTGGAAGGCGTCGGGGATATGGAGCGGATGGCGGCCCGGGCCGGTGTATTGCGTTGCGGACCCCGTGAAATGGTTCAACTCGCCCGTTCCCTCGAGGCGGCGGCTTCTGTCTATGATTTGTTAAAATCAGGGGACGCAACCGCTCCCTGGAAGCCCTGGTTGCAAGGGATCGACCTCTGCGATGATTTGAGAGAACGCATTCATAACACCCTAAGCGACAACGCCCCGGCTCTTCTGGCCAAAGGCGGTGTCATCCGCGCTGGTTATCATCCCGAATTGGATGAGCTACGCTCCTTGAAAGAAGACGCCCGAGGCACCATGCAGCAGATGGTGCAGGACGAGATCCAAAGGACCCGCATCCCCTCCCTCAAAATCAACCACAACCAGGTCTTTGGGTTTTACCTGGAGGTGACCCATGCCCACAAAGACAAGGTGCCTTTGGATTGGATCCGAAAGCAAACCTTGGTCAATGCCGAACGATACATCACCCCGCAATTGAAGGCCTTCGAAGAACGGTACCTGTCGGCGGACCATCGAATGCAGGAATTGGAATCGTCCCTTTACTTCGAACTCCAGCAAGAGGCCGCCCAAGAAGTTCCGCGCTTGCAACAAACCGCCAACCTGCTTGCTTCGCTGGATGTGCTTTTGGGATTCGGGAATTTGGCCGTTCGCCGAGGCTACAACCGGCCCCAACTTCGAGAGGGCGCCGGGATACGGGTTCAGGCCTTGCGTCACCCCGTTTTGGAGCAACTGCTTCCGTCCTCGCAGCCCTACGTCCCCAACGATCTCAACTTGCATCCCGAGCAAGAACAAATATGGATGATTACCGGTCCCAACATGGCCGGAAAATCAGCCTTGTTGCGCCAAACCGGTTTGATGGTGGTCATGGCCCAGGTGGGTTCCTACGTGGCTGCTCAATCCGCCGAACTGGGCTTGGTGGACAAACTGTTTACACGGGTCGGGGCCTCGGATAACTTGGCGGCCGGCGAATCGACTTTTATGGTTGAAATGCAGGAAATGGCCACCATCCTTCATCACATGACCGGTGAAAGTCTTTTGTTATTGGATGAAATCGGTCGCGGAACGTCCACCTACGATGGGATTAGCCTGGCCTGGGCCGTTGCAGCTTATTTGCACGAGCATCCCCGCCTGCGGCCTCAGACCCTTTTTGCCACCCATTACCACGAACTCAACCGGATGGCCTCCCTCTATCCCCGCATGGCCAATTACCATGTTTCGGTAGCCGGTGAAGGCGATCATTTGCAATTCCTACGGATCCTTCGGCCCGGGGGCTCCTCCCATAGTTTTGGACTCCACGTTGCCCGCATGGCCGGTGTACCTGCCGCCGTCTTGGACCTGGCCCGAACGGTTTTGGCCGGACTCGAAGCGGGGAGGGATATCCCCGGCTCCGACCCGGATACCCCCAGCGCCGCTTCTCGTTCTACCCGTCCGCTTCAATTGCAATTGTTCGAATCCGGGGACCGAGCCGAAGGACAGCTCGCCGATGCGCTTCGGCAATTGAATATCAATGCATTGACCCCGCTGGAGGCCTTGCATTGGCTGTCCGAACAACAGACGCGTTTGAACAAAAAGGCAACGAAATAAGCTTATTCCTGGTCTTCGTCGTCCCATTCCAGGGGCGTCAAAAGCAGGGTGCTATCAGGAACCGCCAAATGGCGGTAAACAGAAGGCCGAAGCCCCACATCGCGACGGGCGGAGTCTTCTACCGGCAACCATCCTCTGCGAAAAAATCGGTCCCGAATCGCCGTATAAAAACCATTGCGCGGTGAGACCTTTCCATCGGATTCCAACAAATGTTGAAGAACCCGGGGCCGTGGCACCAAACCGGCCAAAAAAACACATTGGATGGGATCCAATTCCGCGGGGGTTTTGTCAAAATAAAATCGAGCCGCTTCGCCCACCCCCCAGACATTTTCACCAAATTCGATCACATTGAGGTAAACTTCCATCATACGGGCTTTGGAAGTCAGACGTTGGTTTTCGATCAGCCAGGTCAACAAGAATTCTTCGGATTTGCGGGCAATGGTTTTGCGTGGATGCAAAAAGACATTTTTGACCAATTGCATGGTGATGGTGCTACCCCCACGGGCAAATTTGCCCTGCCGGTAGTTTTGGGCAAGACTGCGCCGAAAGGCATCCGGGTAAAAGCCTTTGTGATGGTAAAAATCCCCGTCTTCCCCGGTCATAACGGCCTGTTGCATGGTGAGGGGAATGCGGTCCAGCGGGGTATAGAAGGGGTTCGAAGGGCCCACGCTGATGGTGCGCTGGGGCTGCCCATTGCGTACCACCGTGTGTTGAAAGGGACCGTTCATTCGCCGCAAATCGGTTCGTCCCATCCGGGTGATTTGGAAACCATTTTGGTCCAAAGCACTGCGAAGCCGGCAATTTTGGAGGGCTTTGTCTTCGAGTTGCAAGGAAAACCGAAACCGTAATTTTCCGCGCGCCTTCATTCCCCGCGTGGATTCAAAAATGCCCTGTGGCAGGCTGGCCAGGAAATCCGTTGAGGGGCTCCAGGCGGTGGTCAGGCGCAAATCCCAGCGGGCGTTGGGTCCCCGATCGGCCAGGGCATAGACCCGCAGGGGCAGGCGATTCATTCGAAAAACAGTGCTGCTATCGATCTCCACAAAGTCAGCCCCCGCCCGTCCCCTGAAGCGACCCGACAAGAGGGGCAGTTGAACCGCCTCCGCCGATAGCCGTGGATGCTGGATTTGAATCCCGATGGCACGCCCGCTGGCGTCCCAATTCAGGACTCCATCCCTCATAACAAATTGCTTAATCGTCAGGACGCTGGGACCCAAACCCAGGGTCAGACCCAACTTGCGATGGACCCAGGGCACACGAAAGGTTCGCTGGCCCCTCGGAGTCAAACGCAGGGTACCCGTCATGCTGCTTCGGTCCAAAACACCTTGGATGCCAACGGTACCACGGTCCTGGTTCTCCCGAATCTGCAATTGTCCTTTGATTTGGTTGTTACGATACGTCAAAAACGGAAGTCCCAAGCTGGTTTCAAGGGTGTCGTTCCGATACAACAAATACGAATCTTTGATTTGGAAATCAGGTGGAAGACGATCCAGGATTTGGGTCGCAAAATCGTAAATCCTTTGGTTGATCGGTGTTTTGGACTTGCCTTCCGGAGCCGAAGGATGAGGCGTTTGGGTGAGGAGCGGGCAGACATTGCAGACGGACCTGGTTTGGAGGGCCTGCAGACGAAGGTTGCGCAGATGAAGAGTCTGCAAGCGCAGATCCCCGATGCCAAGGCGAAGCAAGGCCGGACGCGCCATCATCGCCTTCACGGCGACCACCGCTTGCCCCTGATAGGATACGACCAGGCCTTGAACCCGCAATGTGACCAATCCTTGGAATCGTAAGTCCTTGGCCGTTAGGTTATAACCCAAATTTTGGGCTCGCCTTTGGGCTCGATCCCACGCATAATCCAAGAGACGATTCCGCAGGCCAAGCCATCCCAAGAGCCCCAATCCTAACAACAGACCCAACAAGGTCGCCGATAGCCGAACACGGCGCCGCCACGACCCGGACCAAGGAAGGTAAGGCATGTCCGTTTAACGTTCAAAAAACCGACCTTCGTACGGTTGCAGCGTGATGCTGGCCGGCAAAATTTCGGGCGCACCCGATGGCGGGCTGTTCATGGGTCCGGCCAAAGCGCAGGTCCAAGGAGTCAGGCGCAGAGCCGCCGGTACGTTGTAGGTGACCGCCCGGTTCCGCACGTTGATGATGGCCAAAGTCGAATCCGTGCCCTCATGTTTTTGGACACAAACCAAATCCGGGTGGGGGTAGGATAGGGTGCTTCCGTAGCGGACCGAAGGGTGGTCCTGGTACCAAGCCATGAGCCGGCGATACGCCGTTTGCATCGCCTGGTTTTGGTTCCACGGAATGGGAACCCGGCTAAAGAAGGGAAGGTTCTGCGCAAGCCCAACCTCCTGACTTCCGTACAAGAGATGAGGACCCCCACCCACCAAGACCAGCGATGAAGCGGCAAGGGCTCCTTGAAGCCCTCCAAACAAGGTCACCGGGGTGGCATCCCAGGCCGATTCATCGTGATTCGTCGTGAATTGCAACCAGGCTTTGCCGGGGGGACTGCTTTGGGATTGGTTCAAACGGGCGTTGAGATAAACCGAAGGGCTTTGTCCCTGCCAAACTTGTTTGAGCGCGCTGTACGTGGACCAACCAAAATTGAGGTCAAAGTCAGCCTGGAAATGATCGGAGCGACTGCCTTCCGCAAAGAGCAGGAGCCTTCGGCCGGGGAGGGACCGCAGGCGCGCCCAGGTGGCTTCCCAAAAATCAAAGGGAACCCCGTCTGCATAATCGCAACGGAAGCCATCAATATTGGCCTGGTAAATCCAATAGAGCATGGCGTCCACCATGGCATCGCGCATGGCCTGGTTGGAATAATTCAGGTCTGCTACGTCCAACCAATTGGTTCCGGGGGGATGCACCACCTGGCCTTGGTTGTTACGGGTGTACCAACCGTCGTTGGCCATCCACGGATGATCCCAGGCCGTATGGTTGGCCACCCAATCCATCAGCACCGCCATACCGCGGGCATGGGCTGCATCGGTCAGCCTCCTCAAATCTTCCAAGGTCCCGTATTCCGCACCCACCGCCTTGAAATCCCGAACGCAATACGGCGAATTGATGCCTTTGAGAACCCCAACGGGATGCAAGGGCATCAACCACAAGGCGTTAACACCAAGCAATCGAATGGAATCCAGCCGATCGATCACCCCTTGGATCGTGCCGGCCGAACTAAAGGCGCGCAAATTGACTTCGTACATCACCAGGTCCCTGGTGTCGGGAACCCCTCCAAACGGCGTACCGTAGGCGGGGTAAGGGGGCGTGGGGTCTTGGGGCAAAGGAAGGGTTGTGTTATCGCGACATGCAGTCAAAAGAAATCCCAACAAGAACAGCGTTGACAAGACCCAGCGATCCCGAACGCCGGAGGGACTTGTTATTTGTAACATATGGCAAAATAATCCAAGGCGCTATCGTTCAACGGAGCAATGGGGTAATCCTCGGAACGTATCTGGCTGACCAGCCCGGGCTGGGAACTGCGCAAATTGCGTCTGTTCAGACGGTTGGCCAGATCGTAGGGAATTTGCAACCAACGGCGAGGCAAGCGGTATTGCAGGTTCAGAAAATCCCAACGGGTCAGGCGCCGAACCGAAGCCTTGTTCTGCTCATAGTATTCCATCACGGTCGAATTCCCAAAAACCCCTTGAAGGTCCACCTTCCCAAAAACCGATTCCAGCAATCGCTTCATACCCGAGGGATCGTATTCCCGTACATGCCAGGGATTCCGGGTTAGGGACATGAGGCGGTTGGGGGTGGTCAACAAAAGCACCCCGCCCGGTTTGAGGACTCGGTGGATTTCTTTCAAAAAAGCCAAATCATCCTCCAAGTGTTCGATGACCTGAAAGGTGACCACCGCGTCAAACTGGTTGGAATTGATGCCTCCCAAAGGGGGAAAGGTGGCCTGCATAACGCGGGCCTGGGGTGGAATATGCAGATTGGGCACGGGGTGTTTGTCCACGCCCAGGTATTGGTCGCAATGCTTGGCCAGGAGAGCCATCCCGTAACCTTCCCCGCAGCCCAATTCCAGGACCGAACCTTTCATATAGGGTACGGCGGCCAGGTAGGCAGCCATGTGCCGCTGGTAGATTGGGTTCTCGGAGGCATCCTGTGCGGATGAGCGCTCTGCAGTTTGGAGGGCCATAGGTCGTTCGGTTTCTTGGGTGACAGGCCAAAGATAAATCCCCCCTAGAGATCGCTGCACCGCAGCGTCACCCGGGATGCAGGGATACGCAAGGTCTGGCTGCCTTCGGCCACAACGATGGGGGGATTGGTTTTGGTCAGGGCCACTTCAAAGGTCCATTCCGGCCATTCGCTTTTGAAAACCTTCAAAATATCCATCACCACCTCCTCCAATAGATCGCGGGGCTGGCTGTACACCGTTTCGGCCAATTCCTGCATGCGGGCATAGTCCGGCCAGGACTTGCCCAACAAGAGGGCCTTTCCCGGGAGCTTCTCCAGGCCCTCGGAGGGGTTGCGTTGGGCGATGAGATCCAGGACAAAGCGATTCCCCTGGATTTTTTCTTCCGGGTAGAGGCCGTGGTAACCTTTAAACTCTAAGCCCAGAAGGGCAATCTCCGCCATACACTCAGGTTTGAACCCCGAAGGTCTTAAATTTGCACCGCATTCCCAACAGAAACGGATCTTTTGGTCTAAAACCGCCTCCCCTAAGCCATGCGTACCGACACCTACCAGCACCCCGACCATTATTTGGTTGACGAGTTATTAACCGATGAACATCGTCTCATTCGGGACAGTGTTCGGCAATACGTCAAAAAGGAACTGAGCCCCATCATCGAGGACTACGCCCAGCGGGCCGAATTCCCCAAACATATCATCCCCCAGCTGGGTGCTATCGGAGCCTTTGGGCCTTCGCTCCCCGCCGAATACGGCTGCGGTGGCATGGATCAAATCTCTTACGGGATCATCATGCAGGAGCTGGAGCGCTGCGATTCAGGCATCCGTTCCACGGCCTCGGTCCAGGGCTCCCTGGTGATGTACCCCATCTACAAATACGGTTCCGAAGAGCAACGCCGCAAGTACCTGCCCAAACTAGCGACAGGGGAGTGGATGGGATGCTTTGGTTTGACCGAACCCGATCACGGGTCCAACCCCGGCGGGATGACCACGAATTTTGTTGACAAAGGCGACCATTACCTCCTCAACGGGGCCAAGATGTGGATCTCCAACGCCCCTTTTGCCGATATCGCTGTGGTCTGGGCCAAAGACGAGGCCGGCAAAATCCGAGGGATCATCGTGGAGCGGGGGATGGAAGGATTCACCACCCCCGAGACCCATAACAAATGGTCATTGCGTGCCTCTGCCACCGGTGAATTGGTCTTCTCCAATGTTCGGGTTCCCAAAGAAAACCTGCTCCCCAACATCAGCGGTCTCAAAGGCCCCTTGGGTTGCCTGGACTCCGCCCGTTATGGTATCGCCTGGGGTGCCCTGGGTGCCGCCATGGATTGTTACGATTCAGCCAAGCAATACGCCCTGCAGCGTATTCAATTTGACAAACCAATCGCCTCCTTTCAGCTGATCCAAAAGAAACTGGCCGAAATGCTCACCGAAATCACCAAAGGCCAATTGCTCTGCTGGCGCCTGGGCGTTCTCAAAAACGAGGACCGCGCCACCACCGCCCAGATTTCCATGGCCAAGCGGAACAGCGTCGAAATCGCCCTGAACATCGCCCGCGAAGCCCGGCAAATCCACGGCGGCATGGGCATCACCGGCGAATACCCCATCATGCGCCACATGATGAACCTGGAATCCGTGGTCACCTACGAAGGCACCCACGATATCCATTTGCTCATCACCGGCATGGACCTCACCGGCATCTCGGCCTTCCGCTAACCGGTTCACAGGCTATGAAAATTCTTGCCCCATCGGTCCTCTCCGCTCCTTTTGGGCGACTGGCCGAAGCCATCCAAACCGTGGAAACCGCCGGGGCAGACTGGCTGCACCTGGATGTGATGGATGGGAAATTTGTTCCTAACATTAGTTTTGGTCAGCCCGTGGTTCGCGCCATTCGTTCCGTCACGACTTTGCCATTGGATGTTCACTTGATGATCGAAGACCCGGGACGCTATGCCCAGGATTTTGTGAAGGCCGGTGCGGATTCCCTCACCGTGCACCTGGAAGCCTGTACCCATCTTCATCGGAACATTCATCAAATCAAGGATCTGGGCATCAAGGCCGGGGTCGCTATCAATCCCCATACCCCGGTCGAATCCCTTTTGCCCGTATTGGCCGATCTCGATCTGGTTTGCCTGATGTCGGTGAATCCCGGTTTTGGAGGACAGGCCTTTATTCCTTCCACCATGTCCAAACTCCACGCGCTGAACCAGTACCGCCAAGAGCGGGGACTCCGCTTTGGGATCGAAATCGACGGCGGGGTGGACCTGTCCAATGCCCTCGCGTTGATGGAGGCCGGGGCCAATGTTCTGGTGGCCGGTCAATCGGTGTTTGGTCA
>JAIXRA010000110.1 GCA_027485465.1 Bacteroidota bacterium
AATTTCCATCAACCCCAGAGCACCTTGTTGTTGCTGGTTGCTGCGCTGGTCGGCAAGGATTGGCGAAATATTTACCAACACGCCCTGGACAAGGGTTATCGTTTCTTGAGTTATGGCGACGGATCTCTCCTCCATTTTTGATCGTTGTTACGATAGGGCCATGGGCGTGGAACACACCGCGGGATCCTATGCGGATCACACCGCGGATCACACCGCGGAACAAGGGGCGGCACCAAAGCCCGGAGGGCCGTTGGCGGGCCTTCGGGTTTTGGAAACGGCCACGGTTTTGGCAGGGCCGGCTGTGGGCATGTTCCTGGCCGAATGCGGAGCGCGTGTTCTCAAACTGGAACCGCCTTCCGGTGATGTTACCCGGCAATGGACCCTGCCCGAGGAAAACCCGTCCCAGGGTCGATCGGCTTACTTCTGCTCAGTCAACTGGGGCAAAGCCAGCCTACGATCCCTGCTCACCGACCCCGATGAAAAAAAGGTATTCCGGCGATTGTTGTCTGAGGCCGATGTCTTGATTTCCAACAATTTACCGCACCAAGAAAAGGACCTTGGTCTGGATTGGGAGGCCTTGCATGCTTTGAATCCACGGCTCATTGCAGCTCGAATCAATGGCTACGGGTCTTCCTCTTCCAAGCCGGGATACGATTCCTTGGTCCAGGCCGAAAGTGGCTACGTTTCCATGAACGGCCCTATCGGGGGTCCAGGGCACAAAATGCCGGTGGCCCTCATGGATGTCTTGGCCGCACATCAACTCAAAGAGGCCCTCCTGCTAGCCCTCCTGCAGCGAGGACAGGACGGAATGGGCCGCGAAGTGCGGGTTTCTTTGCTAGATGCGGGCCTGGCCTCTCTAAGCAATCAGGCGACCAACTGGTGGATGGGAGGTGTCGAGGCCCGGCCCATGGGTTCCGAACACCCCAACATTGTCCCTTACGGCTCCACCTTTCAATGCCAGGATGGGCAATGGCTGACCCTGGCTGTTGGCAACAACGCCCAATTTGAACGTACTTGTACAGCCCTTCAACTCCAACCCGACACTGCCTGGGCCAGCCCTACCGGCCGCCTCATGGACAAAGCCAACCTTTTGGGACAGCTCCAAGATTGCTTTGCTCGCCATGGGCGGGCCTATTGGTTGGAAATCCTGGAAGCCCACCGGGTCCCAGCCGCCCCTGTGAACGATGTTTCGCAGGCTTTGGCCAGTCCTGCCGCCCTCCGTTTGCAGCTCAAGGATGGCCCTCTTTACGGACTACGCACAGCCGTTTTTGAGGGGGTGTATGGACCCAACCCACCTCAAACCCTGGCCCCACCTCCCGCTTTTCCGCAGCATTCCCTCGCCGACATGGCCCGCACCTTGTTTTCCTGACCTTGGCTCGTGGGTCGTTTGGCTATAAATTGCGGCATGGCTTTGAACGAAGAACCCCTCGTGGTTTTGGTGGACCGGGAAGACCGTGAAATTGGCTTGGCTCCCAAAACCGAGGCCCATCAAAAAGCCTTGCTTCACAGAGCTTTTTCCGTCTTTGTTTTTAACGGCGTTGGGGAGCTGCTCCTCCAACAGCGCAGCCCAGACAAATACCATTCCGGGGGTTTGTGGACCAATACCTGTTGCAGCCACCCTCTGCCCGGTGAGGACATCCACGATGCGGCGCACCGTCGCTTGGTCGAAGAAATGGGTATGGATTGTCCCCTTGAATCCCCCTTTTGGTTTATTTACCAGACCGAATTTGAGAACGGTCTTAGCGAGCACGAATTGGATCATGTTTTTTTGGGAAACAGCGACGGGCCCTTCCGCATTGATCCAAGCGAGGTAGCTGCGGCCCTATGGATTTCCCTCGCTGAACTGGAGGCTTGGATGGAAAGGCGCCCGCAGGATTTTACATTTTGGTTCAAACACATCTATCCCCGTTGCGCCGAATTTCTTCATAACAGGCCATCGACCATGGTGTTATGAAGATTCGTACGTCTCGTTTCGTTTGGATTTTCGCCGGTATCGTTCTGGTTCTGCTGGGTCTTTGGCTTTGGTGGCGTTACCTTGGTCCCGCCCCCCAAAAACCAACCCCCTTATCGCAACCGGTTTACACCGCTGGTATTCGAGTGGACACCCTGTACACCGATACGGTAACCATACAGAACGGGGATCAGATTTCGGGGCTGTTCGAAAACCTGGGTCTAGGCTATCCATTGGTAAACTACCTTGATAGTCAACCGGATTCCGTCTTCAACGCCCGCCAACTGCGAAGTGGACAGCAATGCCTGATCCTGCGGGATAGCAGCGAAGGGCCCATACTTTATTGGCTCCTTGTCAAGAATAGGGTCGAAACCTTGGTCATGGACCTCCGGGATTCTTTGCCCCGAACGTATCTGCATCGCAAACCTGTTACCACCCGCTATCGGCCTTTGGTTGGAACCATTCAATCATCTCTTTATCAATCGGTTACGGATGCAGGAGCCGGGCCAGAACTGGCCATGGCTTTGGCGGCCACTTTTGACTGGACGGTGGATTTTTTTCAATTACAAAAGGGGGATGGCTACCGTGTTTACTATGTGGAATCCCTGGTGGACAGCCAACCCTTCGGTCCTGCCCAAATCTTGGCGGCTGAATTTAGGGCATCGGGCAAAACCCATACCGCCATTCGTTTTCGCAACAACTATTTTGACGACAAAGGTCAAAGCATGAAAAGACGCTACCTCAAAGCGCCCCTGGACTATACGCGTATTAGTTCTGGTTTTTCGACGAGTCGCCTGCACCCGGTACTGCGCTATTTGCGCCCCCATTTGGGGGTGGATTATGCCGCACCCAAAGGAACCCCGGTGCGCAGTGTGGGCGATGGTCAAGTCCTAGAAGCAGCTTATCGGGGTGGAAATGGGAATTTTGTTAAGATTCAGCATTCGCGAGAACACGCCACGGGGTACTTGCACCTTAGTCGCATTGCATCGGGAGTGCGCCGTGGTGGCCGAGTACGTCAGGGACAAGTCATTGGCTATGTTGGCAGCACCGGTTTGTCCACCGGACCACATCTCTGTTTTCGCTTCTGGAATCGAGGTGTTCAAGTCAATCCCAAACGTCTTCAAGGACCCCAGGCCGAGCCGATGAATCCAGCGGATTTACCGTCCTTTCGACAACACCGGGACAGCCTGATGGTTCAGCTACCTCCTTGGTCCTGAGACCCAAAGAACCCACATTGAGCCGTTCCTCCAACGAACTCCGCAGCCTGGCCTCTCAAACCGCCTTGTACGGTCTAAGTACCGTCGTGGGTCGCCTGCTCAATTACCTCCTGGTTCCCCTGCATACCCGCTTGTTTGAACCCCAAGAATACGGGGTCATCACGGATTTTTATGCCATGGCGGCGTTGCTGGCCGTGATTTATACCTACGGTATGGAAACGGCTTTTTTTCGCTTTGTGAATCGCAAGGATCAAAATGTGAAAGCCGTTTACGCCACTTCCTTTTATGCCGTTCTAGCGACCTCTCTCATTCTAAGTGTTTTGTTATGGATGAATGCTGATACGCTGGCTGTGGCCTTGCGTCATCCCGACAAAGCCCATTTTGTTCGGTGGTTCTCCTTGATTTTTGCCTTGGATGCGGTATCGGCTTTGCCCTTTGCCCGTCTGCGTCAAGAGGGGCGTTCCTGGTCTTATGTTACCCTAAAATTCAGCAATATCCTGATTCTGGTTGGGCTGCAGGTCTATTTTTTGGTCATCCAACCTGCGCAGGGTAACACATCTTCATTCACTTCGCTGGATGGGGTCGTTCTCAGCAACTTGGTGGCCAACGGAATAACGCTTCTGTTCTTGCTGCGTGGCCTGCCTTTGCTGAGAGACTTTGACACACGCGTTCTTCGCCCCATGTTGGCCTATGCCTGGCCCCTGCTCGTTGCGGGTTTGGCCGGCATGTTCAACGAAACCTTGGATCGTGTCCTCCTCAAGTACCGGTTGGGTGGAACCCTATCCTCGGCCTTGTGGCAGGTAGGGGTCTACGGCGCCGTTTACAAGCTAGCGGTCCTCATGAGTCTTTATACCCAGGCATTTCGAATGGGCGCAGAGCCTTTTTTCTTTCGAAAAAACGCTGTTAACCCCGTCAATGACCCCAAGGATGGCCTGTCCTACGGGAAAGTCTTTTGGTATTATAGCTTCATTGGTTGGGGCCTTTTTTTGGTGGTTACCCTGGGGATGGACGCGGCCAAATTGCTCATAGGCCCCGCCTACCACGAAGGCTTGCCGGTGGTGCCGATTCTTTTGTTGGCGAATCTATGCCTGGGCTGGTATTACAATCACTCGATTTGGTTCAAGACCAGCGACCAAACCCACTGGGGGCTGTGGATTGGGCTGGGGGCTGCTGTTTTGACGGTTGTTGGGAATTGGTTTCTCATTCCTCTCTACGGCTACACGGCCTCGGCGTGGGTAACCTTGGTTTGTTATGCCTCCATGTTTGCGGCGAGCCTTCTGGCGAGTCGCCTGTATAACCCGATTTCCTATCCGTGGAAAGGCTGGTTGCTCTTGGGGGCCTGGGCTTTGTTTCTCTATGGTCTTGATTCGTGGCTTCCGTCCGGTCTTGGCATGTTCAATCTGGGACTTAAATTCCTGCTTTTGATTGTTTATGTCCTTGGCGTTCCGCTTTTTCGTAAATTTGGGCTGGATCGTTGACCATGCTATCTTCATTATTCATCCCAGCGTTAACGGCCTCATCCGGCTTTTTGATATGTTAAGAAAATGAATATAATTGTCCCGATGGCTGGGCTGGGCAAGCGAATGCGGCCCCATACCCTGACAACCGCCAAGCCCTTGCTGCCAATCGCAGGCAGACCCATCGTTGAACGACTGATGGAAGATATCGTACGAGTTTGCGATCAACCCGTTCATCGAATCGCCTTCATCACCTCTCCCTTGTTTGGGCCGGCTGTGGAACAACAGCTGTTGCACGTCGCCGGGAAATTGGGAGCTGTTGGCAGCATCCATTACCAAGAAGAAGCCCTGGGTACAGCCCATGCGATTCTTTGTGCCCAGGAGCATTTGGATGGCCCCGTGGTGGTCGCCTTTGCGGATACCCTTTTCAAAGCCGATTTTGTCCTGGACTCAACGCGGGAGGGTATTATATGGGTCAAAAAAATCGAAAACCCCCGTGCCTTTGGGGTGGTTGAATTGGACGAAGAGGGTATCATCCGTGCGTTTCACGAGAAACCAGAACAATTTGTTTCGGACCTCGCCATCATCGGAATCTATTTTTTCAAGGACGGTGCCTACCTGCGTCGTGAATTGCAATACCTGGTTGATCAGGGAATTATGGACAAAGGTGAATACCAATTGACTTCGGCGCTGGAGAACATGAAATCCAAAGGGACCTCTTTTCTACCGGGTACGGTCAGCGAGTGGTTGGACTGTGGCAACAAAGACGCCACCGTCCACACCAACAGCCGCTATCTGGAATACTTGCAAGAAAGAGGGAACGAAACCCTGGTAGACCCGTCGGCAGTCCTCGAAAATTGCCAGATCATTCCGCCCTGTTATATCGGGCCCGACTGCCATTTGAGCAATGTTCAATTGGGACCCCATGTTTCGGTAGGACGGGGTTCCAAAATTGAAAACGCGGTGGTGGAGTCCAGTCTATTGGGAGAAAATGCCCAAATCCAAGGAGTTCACTTGCGTTCGTCCATGGCCGGTGCCCATGCCAAGGTTCGGGGTTACGGTCAGCGTTCCGCCCCAGGGCCGGCACTGGAACTTAGCATCAGTGATCACAGCGAAGTTGTATGCCGCTGATTCTGTTATGGTTATTCATCCTGCTAACCGGGCTATCCTGCTCCAGGGCCCGTGTTACAGCGCCGGTTCCGCCCAGCCCTCTCAGCGAAGCACAACAAAATCAGTTTCAGTATTATTTCTTTGAAGGCACCACGGCCAAATTGATTGGCAAATGGGAACAGGCTGAACAGTTTTTTGCAAGGGCCTTGTCGCTGGACCCCGGTTCGGCGGTAACAGCCTATGAATTGGGTCGAATCGCCCTTCAACGCGGAGATGGCCCTAAGGCCCAACGCATGGCCCAAAGAGCTGCTCAACTGGACCCTCTCAACCCCTGGTACCTCCAATTCCTTGCCCAGGTTTATCAAAACAACGGGCTGCCTAAGGAGGCCGCCGATACCTGGCAACGATTGATTGCGATGGACAACGAGCATTCCCTCGAAGCCCTCGAAAATTTGGCGAACCTGCATATCCAGAACAAATCTTACAACGAGGCCATGGATTGTGCCAACGCCTTGGAGCAAAAGCTAGGCCCACAACCTGAAATTCTGGATCAAAAGAAAAATATTTGGCTCCTGCTAGGCAAAAAAGAAAAAGCCATCAAAGAAATTCAACGCCTGGTAAGCCTCTATCCCAACGAGCTGGGCCATCGCCTTGGCTTGGTCCAAACCTTCAGCGCAGAGGGTCAATACGACAAGGCCCTTTCTCTCCTTCAGGAGGCCCTGCCTTTGACCGAAAACCCCAACAGGGCCCGCTTGCTTTTGGCAACCGCCGAACTCTACGATGCCTTGGGCCAATCCCAAAAAGCCGAGGAGGCCTTTGACCAATCCCTTGAGGGAGGCGTTTTGTCGGCCGAAGAGATCCTGCAGGGAGTTTTTAGAATCCTAGAGAAGGTCGGCGATTCCTCGGCCATCAAAGAAAAGAAACTTCGCAGAGTACTGGAATTTTACCCAGATGCGGCCATGGTCCACGCCCTCCTGGGCGAAGCCTTGGTCCGGCAGGGCAAAGGGAGGGAAGCCCTTCCGTCGTACTGCCTCGCTCTGGACTTATCGCCCGATCCATTGCCCTATGTCGTTTGGCAACAATACCTTTCGGCGCTCCTTGATTTGGGCATCATGGATACCTTGGAAATCAAATCGCGAATTGCCTTGGAACGGCATCCAGGGCAGGCCCTTAATTATTTCTTTTTGGGAATTGCCCTCAGCCAAAATCTCAAAAAGATCGAGGCGATTGAATTTTTGCAAAGCGGATTGGCTTATACCACCGAAGAAGAAACCGATCTCCGACTCCAAATGCATATTTTGTTAGGAGACCTTTATCATCAGCAAGAAAACCACCTTCTCTCGGACAAAAACTACAGCGATGCGCTCAAGATTCAACCTAGTAACGCTTTGGTTCTTAATAATTTTGCCTATTATTTGGGTCTCCGTAACCAAGAATTGGACCGTGCCTTGGGTATGAGCCGTCGGGCCCTTGAAATTGAACCGGATAACGCCTCTTACTTGGATACGTATGCGTGGGTTCTTTATGCCATGGGACGATACGCCGATGCTCTAGAGCCCATGACCAAGGCCTTGAGCCTTAGTCCCGAAAACGCAACAATGTTGGATCATTACGGTGACATTTTGTACCAAAACAACCAAACAGAAGCCGCCAAAGCCCAATGGGCCAAGGCCCTCCAATTTGATGAAGGCAATCTTGAAATCCAATCCAAACTGCGTTCGGGACTGCCGATACGGCCCTAACCCAAGCTCCGCTTCTCGAAGGCCCTACCTCCTGCTATGCACCTGGTTGGTGATAGCGGCCCTGGGCTTTGGCTGCGTTTCCCGCCGCTCGACCCCAACTCGTACCCCAGTCCCCCAACCCGGTCAAAACCTCTCCGCCCCGTCGGTAACTGTTCCCCGGCCCCCGCAGGGCGCATGGAATCGCATTTGGGGGCGTTATGATTTCAAAAACCGCGGGGTCAAAATGGATGGTTCTTGGAACATCGCCTACAACCAATACGATTTTGCTTCTCCGGTTAGTATGATGGCCCAACAAGGCGCGTGGATTTGGATAAGCGTTCGACCTGCCCTGGGGATTGAAGTCGTCCGCTTGGTCTTGAGACCCGACAGTGTTTGGATGATCAGCCGACCTTCCAAGAATTATTGGAGCGGAACTTGGAATCAGCTCCAAAAATCACTTCAACTGGACCTCGATTACCAATGGTTTGAAGACGCCCTCTTGCATGGTCATGGTTCGCTCATTGAGGGCCTCCAAAACGCGCGAATCGAATATCCCAAACCGGGTGCCGATAGCTTGGTGTTTACCAAAGGTGCGGATAGTTCCCTTTCGACGGTCGCAGTTCATTGGGGGAAACTCCCTGCCAAAATCCACCATCTTTCGATGCAATCCTCCCGGGGCAACCTTTCGGTGGATTATCTCCAAAGCGTCGACGTGGCATCGGCGGCCCTTCCCACCAAGATGGGTCTGTCCCTCCAGGCGCCCAGTCACAAAGCCTTTTTACAGATGCATTGGAAAACACCGGCGGTAGAGGCCGTTTCTTTGCCACCTATCAAAATTCCCGCCGATTATCGAAAACTGAAATTAGGTTTCTAAATCATGCCTTTCCGCCTTAACAGCCCCTCCCTTATCGGCCTTATCGTGCTGTGTTATGGCTTTTTTGCTGGAAATCCTGTACAGGCTCAATCCAACAACCCCAAATCCTCCCCCTCCAGGGCAGGCATGGAAAAAGAGCGCCAAGAACTGGTTCGACGAATCGACCAAACGCGTCAACAATTGGAGGAGGTTCGGCGCAAACGCAAATCCGGCCTACAGCAATTGCAATTGTTAAAAAATCAAATCCAAAACCGCGAAAAAATCATTCGCAACTACAATGCTGAAATTGTACGCCAAGAAGTCCAAATAACCGAGGTCGAAAACGTGGTTCAATCCTTGCAGGTCGACCTTAAACAATTACGGGAACGCTATGCTCAGCTACTCCGACAATACCAGCGCCAAATCATGGCCCCTAGCATGCCCCTTCTTATTCTCTCCGCCTCCGATGTCAACCAAGCCCTGCGGCGCACCTGGCATTTGCGGCAATACAACCAATTTCGAAGGGAACAGGCCGCCGCCATTGTTGACCTCCAACAGGAATTAAATCAAAAAGGTGAAGTCCTTCAGGCCGAAAAGGAGCGCAAAGAAGAATTAAAGGCCAAGGAAGAAGAAAACAAAAACGCCCTCAAGCAAGAAAGCCAAGAGCAAGACAAAGTCGTCAAAGCCCTCCAGAAGGACGAAAAGAAATTACGCCAAGAACTACGTAACCAGGAAATTGCCCGGAACCGACTCCAAAAAAACATTGAAGACCTGATCCGTAAGGAAATTGAAGCAGCGCGCCAAGCGGCTGCCAAAACAGAAGACAAAGGCAAAGCCAACCAAGGCCCAACTCAACAACCCCAACGCAACCAAGCCCTCTTGGAACTAACTCCCGAAGCCAAGGCTTTGGGTAAGGCTTTCGAGGAGAACCGTGGTCGCCTACCTTGGCCCCTCCAAAAAGCCATGGTCAGCGAAACCTTTGGTTTCCACCCCCATCCCCACCTCAAGAACATTAGCATTCGCAACGATGGAATCACCCTCAAAGCTGAAGCCGGAGCCCCCGTTAGAGCCTGCTTCCGAGGCGAAGTCACGGCGGTGGTCAACATCCCTGGCATGCAGAAAACCGTGATCATTCGACACGGACAATACCTCACGGTCTACGCCCATCTGGATCAAACCCAGGTCAGCAAAGGACAAAAAATTCAGACTGGACAGACCATCGGACGTCTTCATGTTCGCCAAGAGGACGGACAATCCTACCTCCAATTCCAGCTTTGGAAAGGCACCGCCAAAGTCAACCCTCTGCCCTGGTTGGCAGGGCGCTAAGTTTTTTAGGCTCGGTAATCCGATAACATCACCGGCATCAGCAGCATCAGGGTGTCTTCCTGGTCCTCTTGATGAACGGGACGCAAAACGCCCGGGCGGCTCGAAGAGCTTAGTTCAAACTGCACTTCATCCCCGGACAGGGTAGAGAGCATTTCAACCAAAAAACGGGCGTTGAATCCAATTTCCATATCGGGGCCGTTGTACTCACAAGCCAAGGTTTCCAAGGCTTGGTTCGAAAAATCCGGATCTTCCGCAGACAATTGCAACTCGTTGCCTTTGATCGACAATCGGACTTGGTACGTGGATTTGCTGGAATAGATGGAAATACGACGCAAAGAAGACAAAAATTCGGTGCGGCGAAGGAGGAGTCGGCTACCCCCATCTTTTGGTATAACAGCCTGATAATCAGGATATTTTTGGTCGATGAGTCGACAGGTCAACTCCAAATCCCCGAATGCGAATACAACGTGGGTGTTGTTATACGAAACCTTCACCGGAGACGTATCCCCGGGAAGGGTAGATTTCAAAAGGTTCAAGGCCTTGCGGGGCACAATAAAACCAGCAGAGGCAGGAACCTCAATGCCTCCCTGCTTGTGCAGGACCAATTTATGGGCATCGGTCGCCACAAAGCTCAAGGTGTCTCCGGCACATTCCATTTTGACACCCGTCATCGCCAATCGCAATTCATCGGTTCCTACCGCAAAAAGGGTATTGGAAATTCCCGTCAACAAAGCATCCGATGGCAGCTCAAACTGCTGATTTCCGGTCATCTCCGGTAGGGTTGGAAATTCCTCGCCGTTCTCTCCGGACAATTTGAACTTACCCTTGTCGGTATGCAACTCCACGGCAAAGGTTTTGGGATCCAACGCTAGGGATATCGGCTGATCCGGAAGGGTCTTGAGGGTTTCCAATAAAATTTTTCCTGGAACCGCCACCTTGGCCTGACCATTCCCCTCAACCGCAAGACGGGTCCGCATCGTCGTATTTAGATCGGTTGTACAGATCGTCAATTGCCGCCCATCAACCTCGAACAAATAATGGTCGAGGATGGGAAGTACATTGTTGGTCTGGATAACACCCTGTACGGCCTGAAGTTGGCGCAATAGGGCAGAGGAAGAGACAATGAATTTCATAGGTGTACGTTGGGAAAAGGGTGTTTCAAGAGGCAATTTAGAATGTCCGCGGAGGGTTTGGGGTGGTTTCGCTCAATTTTTCCTCAAAAATAGGATTTCCCGTTCAAGAACCCTACGATTTCCCGTTCAAGAACCCGCCGTCAATTGGCTCCTTCTGGCGTAGAACCACGGAATGGCCCTCCGTTGCAAAACCCCAAACTCGTTCATGCCGTGATGGAAAAAATAATCCCGGTCCAAATCGGGCGCCACATTCAACAAGACCACGTCCAATTGATTCAGCTGACTTTTGGGATAAACCGATATCAAATGCAATCGACCCGACTTTTCCCAAATCCGGACCCGCATTTTTTCGGGAACACGACTCGGCACGCTGTCCCGCATGGGTTGGTTGTTTTCAAAACCCTCCACCGGCATAAAACCAAACCCCTGCCACAAAGAAGCCACCGCTTCGGGATTCAGCTTCAATTCCGGGCCAGATTGACCGGTCTTTGGATCGAAAGCCCTTAACTGCATACCTCCATCGGGCTGACGAAGTATTTCATAACTCTCTTGGGGCTCGTAGGGGTATTCCACAACCAGGCGCGCCAGCGAATCGGGGCGAAGGCGGAACAAAACCCTTTCTCGCATCTCTTCTTCATCCGTAAAAAACCGCGTGCTCAGGTAGCCCTCCCAACCCGGGAGATGCAAGACATAGGGTAATTCCGAGCCCTCGAGCATAGCATAGGTTCCTCGCATGTCTGGGGTTCCGGAACCAACATAGTAAACCTTTTTATCCTTGTTGGCCAGGTACACCTCGACCTTCACCCCGAGGGTGGCGAGATTGCGAAAAACAGTTTGAACAGCAGGTCGGGGAACCGGCGTTTTGACCTCCCAACGATGCAGCGTTTCCAAAATAGTTTGGACGGCATCCGGGCGAGGCACTTTGGTTTGGTTGAGCTTCCAGGCCGCTCCAAGGGGCCGCTCCAAGGTTAATTGCTTGCCTTTGCGATCAGCCAAAAAAATTCGAACGACCGACGCCGTATCCTGAATCCCAAAAGCAGTCTCCGACACCTTCAGTGTGCCCGCACTTCGCTGACGCCAGACCATCCAACTCAAAAGCGCCAAAACGCCAAAGACCAAAAAATAAGGTATGTTTTTTTTCATGAAAGGCCCTTTTAGTCCTTCAAAGGACGGATGTAACGCCGACGCCGTGCATAGAATCTCCAGCTCCCAAAAACCAACAGCAAAACCAAAGGAACACCCAGATTAAAGGCTTGCCAATAGGTTTTTTGGGTCTTGAGCTTACGTCCATCCAACAGGCGCAAACTGATTTTGCGAGCCCTGAGTTCAATGGTACTCCGATCTTCCAATAAGTAAGCAACGGTATTCAACGCAAAATTTCGATTCCCGTATTGCTGACCTGTAAAACGATCCAATCCCAAGGGATAAATATCCCCGGTGGATGGTCGAACCTCATTCCGTAACACATCCCCATCCGCCACCACAATCATCCGACCATTGCGAATACTATCGATGGGTTTCATGCCCAAGGAATCCACCGCCCGCAATGCAAACTCGTTGAGAATCCTCTTTCGATAAGCCGAATAAAAAGTTCCTTCCAACAAAACCGCCAAGGGAAGCGGCTGCCTTTGGAATTGGTTTTCTTCGAGGGCTTCGGTCGCCGTCCCCAAATGAACCCGTAAAGGAGATGCCAAAACCCGACTTCGATCCGAGGAGGTTAACAGAACCTTTTTGGATAGACCGGGAGCGGTTACTGTATCGATACTGCTCACAAATCGCATCAAAACCGGGTCCAAATTCCGCGAAAGCGGATGCTGACCATCTCCTATAACCAACGGGAAATAATACCAAGGATACAATTTGGTTTGCGGTTGACCCCCCATGGAGCCGTAAACAATCGGAATGGGTGCCGCTCTAAAATCCTGAATCAAGTTTGCATTAATTCGAATACCGTAACGAAAGAGCAAATCTTCCAAACCTGTCTCCAAAGGCATGGCCATAAAAGCATTTTCGGAGTTCATGGAATCCATGGACGCGCCCACCCCTTCCAAGCACCACAAAATCCGACCACCACGCATCACAAAGTGATCCAACTTGTAGCGGGCCCAGTCGCT
Source organism: Bacteroidota bacterium (assembly GCA_027485465.1). GTDB lineage: Bacteria > Bacteroidota > Bacteroidia > UBA7662 > UBA7662 > SYHX01. The sequence continues at coordinate 12,883 of JAIXRA010000110.1, forward strand.
AAAATAAGAAGACGGTTTCGCCACCACGAGCAGGTCAATATCCTCAGGAACCGCTTCGGTTCGGTTTAAATCATAACGTGTTACATTGTAATGTTCGCTGAGACTTTTGGCAAAATCCGAAACCAAAGCCGGCTCCAATTCCCCGTGGCCTTCGCTAAAAGCAATTTTGGGCTTCTTGATACGAATGATCTTGTCGATCACGTCTACCAAGGCAAATTCCAGGTTTTCCTCCGAGGCATTCAAAACCTGCATAGGCGAAGACCCGGAACCACCCCCTAACAAGAGATTAACCGGCTTTTCCTGACCCCTATAATACACCATCGCCCCTGGCCAAATTACCTGACGGGTTAACGATTGATCCTCGCCCCTTACCTGCAAATCAGTGGGTTGCAATCCCTGCTTGTAAAGCTGCTGATAAAGTTCATCCCGTGTTCTTTGATCCGGTTGAGCCGAAGGATCCTTGAACTCAAATTCCAGCTTACCACCCGATTCACGGCGCATCTGTTGCAATAAATCTTCGGTGGCATTGCGCAATTTTCGAAAACCTGGAGGAAAATCACCTTCCAGGTAAACCCGAACAAAGACAACATCCTGCAAATTATTCATCAAGGCCCGGGTATTCGGGTGCAGCGAATAACGCTGTTCTTCGGTAAGATCCAAACGAAGATTCACGAACGAAACCAAGACATTCACGAGGACCAAAGCGCCCAGCACCAGCAGCAGTCGAACCGTCGCCTGCACGGAGTTCAGCACCTTGTTGATCATGTCCGCTGGTCCAAGACCGTTCGGGTCCAGAACAGAAAAAAGAAGGTAACGCTGGCAAAGTAGACCAGATCACGCAAATCCACGACCCCCTTGCTCATGCTCTCAAAATGTGCCCCAATACCCAACTGCTCAATGACCAACAACGCCGTATTCGGCAAAGGCAAAAACCGCAAAGAATCAAAGGCGGCGTACATAAAAAAGCAAAGAAAAACCCCCAAAACAAAGGAAACCACCGGATGTTCTGTAACCGCCGAGGCCCATGTTCCGATGCCAGCAAAAACCCCTCCCAGCAAAACCAATCCAAGGTAAGATCCCGCAATTCCTCCGAGATCCAGGTTACCCACCGGTTCGGCCAAATAATAAAGCGCCACAACATAGCAAAGCGTGGGCAAAACGCTGAACAAAACCAGGGCCCATCCCGCCAAAAACTTACCCAAGACCACACCGTTTGTACTCACCGGCCTCGTGAACAAAAGTTCAGCGGTTCCGCTTCGCTTTTCCTCCGAAAAAAATCGCATGGTCACGGCCGGAACCAAAAACATCAAAACCCAAGGACCAATAACAAAAAGTTGATCCAATTGGGCATAACCAAATTCCAAAATCGAATAATCCGGAAAAACCCAGATAAACAAACCGGTAATTAACAAAAAAACCACCATGGCGATGTACGCCACCAGGCTGTTCAAAAAGCCGTTCCACTCTCTACGCCAAATCGCCCACATTACGCCAGGATGGTTTGAGGCCTCGCAGCCGTTAATTCCCGAAACACAGACTCCAGGTCCTTGGCCGCTGGTTTTTCCATTCGAACCACCCGAAGTCCCTCGGCCACCGACCAATCAAACACCGCCACTGACAAATCAACGCCCCCCTCCGCATCCAGCATACAGCTTTGGGCTGTACGACGCTTGATAGCCCGAACCCCAGGAACTGCAGCCAATCGATTCCAATCCGGTTCACGATCCCATTCCACCTCAAGTCCCCCTTGACCGACCCGAGAGCGTAGGTTTTGGATGGTATCATCGGCCACCAGGCGCCCCTTGTGAATGATGAGAACCCGGGGACACATCCACTCCACTTCTTGCAGGATGTGGGTGCTTAACAAAACGGTTTTATCGGCCGCGAGGCCCATAATCAACTCCCGAATTCCGACCAATTGATTCGGATCCAGGCCGGACGTAGGTTCGTCCAAAATCAAAACCTGGGGGTTGTGAACCAGGGCCTGAGCCAAACCAACGCGTTGGCGGTAACCCTTGGACAATTGAACAATCCGCTTGTGCGCCTCCGGTCCCAAACCCGTTTGCTCAATCATCTTCTCCACTCGGCGATGAGGGCTATCCATTTGATAAAAAGCAGCGACCGAGAGCAAATATTCCCGGACATACATGTCGGTGTACAGAGGATTGCTTTCGGGGAGGTATCCCAGAATTCGACGCACCTCCAAGGACTCGTTCACCACGTCCTTTCCGCCCACCCGGGCCGAACCACTGTCCGGCTTTAGGTACGAAGTCAGCATTTTCATCGTGGTAGATTTGCCGGCTCCGTTGGGGCCTAACAATCCCACAACCTGACCGCTCCGGACCTCAAAACTCAAAGCATCCACCGCCTTTTGAGCGCCGTAATGCCGGGTAAGGTTGTTAACAACGATGGACAATGGAGAGTGGTTCTAAAAAGACGATGGTGCTTCGCAGGGAAGGAGGGCAAATTTAAAGCATGGACCCCCACTTGGGTTGAGTCAATGCGAGCCGCATCCCGGGATTGGTTCAGTCGTTGGTTTCTGTATTTTGACCCCAAGCGCCCACGACAAACCAAAGGACTCCCAAACAAAGGGGATAGATCAACCATAACGAAAAACCCATGGCCGCCGGCAACAAACCCAAAACCACCGAAACAGCCCCTACCGTAAGGGCATAGGGCATCTGGGTGCGCACGTGGGCCAAATGATTGCACGAAGACGACAACGAACTCATAATGGTGGTATCCGAAATCGGTGAGCAATGATCCCCCAAGACCGCACCGGCCAGGATGGAACTCACCAACTGATAAAAAATCGGCAAGGATTCTTCAACACCCCAACCTTGGGCCTTGAGCATGGCCCACCCGGCCGGAAGCAAAAGGGGGTAAAGGATGGCCATGGTTCCCCAACTGGTCCCGGTACTAAAGGCCACCAAGGCCCCGGCCCCAAAAGCCAAGGCAGGCAACCAAAGCGGAGACCACTGGAGGGCCACCAAGCGATGACTAATATAGGTAGCGGTTTGCAATTCCTCGGTTAACGTAGCTAAAGACCAAGCCAAAACCAAGATCAAAGAAGCAGGCAACATCGTTTTGAACCCCTGAACGACCGATTCCACGGATTCCTGCAAACTGAGACTGCGGGCGCCCAGTGTTAGCCCCAAAGCCACTGCACAGCCGGCAAACGATCCGTACAACAAAGCCTTGAAAGAGTCGGCCTGGCCAATAATCGTAGAGCAACGAACCCAAAACCCCTTGGTGGAATCAGCCCAGACGGCCTCGTCCCATCCGGTAACCACCAACCCCGCAAGGACCCCAAAAACCACCGTTGCTACCGGAACGAGGGCCATCCAGGCCCGAGGCTTCAAGCCTTCTTTCATGTCAAATTCATGCGAGTCCCCATCGACTGCTTTAACATCTGATTCAGGCCCCGCAGCACCCTCGACTCCACTAGAACGCCCGACCCCCGTAAAATCCCGGCCTGCCCGAGCCGCTCGCTCCGCTGCCAACATCGGGCCAAAATCCCGCCGCCTCCAAATCAAAATAAACATCATCGCCAGCGTAAGCCAGGAATAAAACGAATAGGGAATGGAGGCCATAAAGACCTGATATGGAGCAATATCAAGGTCTCCAATGTTCTTTAAACCGTCCTTGATATAGCCCAGTTCGGCCCCAATCCAGGTTGAAATGAAGGCAATAGAAGCCACCGGGGCAGCCGTCGCGTCCACCAGGTAAGCCAACTTGGCCCGGGATATACGAAGCCGATCCGTGACCGGTCGCATGGTGTTACCAACCAAGAGGGTATTGGCATAATCGTCAAAAAAAATAACAATGCCCAAAAACCACGTAACCAATTGACCTGAACGGGTATTATTGGCATACTTCGACAAAAAAACAACCACGCCCTGCATGCCACCATTCCGGGACAACAAGGCCACCATCCCTCCAATCAACATCGAAAAAACCAAGACCGAAAGATGATCCCGGTCGTACAAAGCGCCCATCACATAGCGATCCATCACCGATACCAATCCGCTCAAAATTCCGCCTGGAAATCCCTGCTGCTCCAGGGCCAATATCCAGGCACCGCTCAAGACCGCCAAAAGCAAAGACATATAAACCTCCTTCAACAAAAGCGCCATCAAAACCGCAACCAACGGCGGTACAATGGACAAAACCCCTGGGGCCTTGGCGGCTGTCAAGGTGGGCATTTCTGCCCCAAAGGCCTCCAAAACAGGGTTCGCAGCACCTTTCGAAACCCCCAAAGCCAAAAACAGCAGAAGAACGGCCCCTAGGACCATTCGATAGGTAAAACGCTTTGTCATACGCTGAAAATTAGCTCCCAGCCGCTTGTTTTGTTCCATAAACATGCTAAAATCGTATGTTTGCGGTCAAATCCGAAGGCGGTGATAGCATTTCTTCAGGGCGAAATTGTTCGCAAAAGCCCCACCCTCCTCTTGCTGAATGTCGGCGGGGTTGGTTACGAAATCCATATATCCCTGCACACCTACGGTTTGTTACCCGAACAGGGAACCTGTAAAATCCTGACCCATTTGAGCATTCGTGAAGATGCCCATGTGCTATTCGGCTTTGCCGAATCGAACGAAAAAATAATGTTTCAACATCTCTTGTCCGTGCAGGGAATCGGCCCACAAAGCGCTCGCATGGTGTTGAGTTCGGCCTCACCTTTGGAATTACAAGACGCCATCCGTCGCGGCGCTGTTCACGAAATTCAACGAATCAAAGGCATCGGGCCCAAAACCGCCCAAAGGCTCGTTCTAGACCTTCGGGACCGGGTAACCGCCATGGATTCCGACGAAACAACCCCTGCGTCCCGTACTCCGGGTGAATCGCGTACGAAAGTTCACGAAGAAGCGTTATTAGCCCTTGTCGCTTTGGGTTTTTCACGCCCTGCTATGGAAAAAAGTCTGCAAACCATTCTGGCCCAAACCAATGCGCCCTCGGACCCCCAGGGCCTGATCAAAGCTGTATTGCACAGCCTCTAAGGCTGTTTTGGAGCCCATGCCGCCCAAAATCCCTCTGCGAGCCCATACCATGCGGGCCTTGTTCCTGGTTCTGGCCTTGGCTTGGTCCCTAGCGGGAGCCATGCGCTCCGATCGGAACCCCGTCTTGAGAGACGCCTCGCTGAAGGAAGATGCCTCGCTGAAGGAAGTTCCTCAACAAGGCAAACCAACGCCACCCGATTCCCTCCAAGACCCGATCACCAACCCGGATCTGGATAGCAGCGACCTTCAAGTCCGTCCCCCGGCTTCCGGTGGTGCCGTCCAACTCACCGACCCCATCGAAGAAAAAGCCGAATTCGATCCCTCGACGGGGATGTACATCCTACGGCGGCGCATGGGAACCCTGAACGTAGGCCAAGACCGCGCCTTGACCCTTCCTGAATACCTGCGTTGGAAAGAAAACAAAGACAAACAGAGTTATTGGAGATCCCGTAACCAAGGAGGTTCCGGAGGCGGAATGGCCGCCAACGATCGCGGTGGCCTCATTCCCAAAATCTATGTTGGGCCCAAAATTTTCAACAAAATATTTGGAGGAAATACCATTGACATCCGCCCCCAGGGATCGGCAGAATTACGTTTTGCGGTTAATTCCAACTACATCAACAATCCCAACATGAATGTTCAACAAAGGCGAATCACCAACTTCGACTTTGACATGAACATTCAGATGAATGTTATTGGCTCGATCGGTGAAAAAGTCCGCTTTAACACCGCGCAGAACACCCAAGCCGTTTTCAATTTCGAGAACATGATGAAATTGGAGCATACGGGCGAAGAAGACGAGATCATCAAAAAAATGGAGTTGGGGAATGTCAATTTACCCCTTCGAAGCGGTTTGATTCAGGGCAGCCAAAGCCTTTTTGGGATCAAATCCGAAATGCAATTCGGTGATTTGCGTGTCAACGCGGTGGTAGCGCAGCAGCGCGGCCAAAACCAACAAATCCAAGTACAAGGCGGGGCTCAAAACACCCGCTTCTCGATACCGGTGGATCAATACGACATGAACCGCCACTTTTTTCTATCCAATTTTTTTAGAGAGCAATACAACCAAGCGATGGCAACCCCGCCCATTGTTCGATCGAGTGTTATCGTAACACGTGTTGAAGTATGGGTAACCAATCGTAACAACATCAACAGCGATGTGCGGGATGTGGCAGCCTTTATGGATTTGGCCGAACCTCGGCCACACAACCCCGTCATCCTACCCCAAGCCGGGGCCTTCTTTCCCGGTAACGACGCCAACGGTCTCTACGGAGCCCTTATTGCCAACGCCCAAGCAGGAACTCGCAAAATAAACCGCATTTTTGATGTCCTGGAGAACACGGCGCCCTTTGATTCCATGGCGGCCGGTGAAGATTTTGAAGTGCTTTTTGCTCGTCGGCTTCAGCCCAACCAATATTCATTTCATCCCTTGTTGGGATACGTTTCTCTCAACACAACACTCAACAACGACGAAGTATTAGCGGTGGCCTTTGAATACAGCGTGAACGGAGAAATATTTCGCGTTGGAGAATTCTCCCAAGAGGTACCCAGTGAACAAAACGACCCCACCGTTCTTTTCCTCAAGCTTCTCAAAAGCACCGCCCTTCGAACGGATCTCCCCACTTGGGATTTGATGATGAAAAACATTTATTCCCTGAATGCTTTTCAATTATCGAATCAAAATTTTCGTCTGGACATCGTTTACACCGATGTTCTTAACGGTAACAAGAATTTTATTCCCGAAGGGAGTCTGGCCGGACAACAATTGATTTCCGTCCTGGGCCTGGATCAACTCAACACCCAATTGGAACCTCAACCCGACGGGATTTTTGACTTTGTCAGCAACCTCACCGTGGACCAGGCCAGGGGTCGGGTTATTTTTCCTCGGGTGGAGCCTTTTGGTAGGGATTTGGAGGCGGCCTTTGATGCTGCTGGCGTAACGGCTCCGGAGATCAAACGAAAATATGTTTTTCAACCCCTCTACGATAGCACCCGCGCCTGGGCTCAACAATTTCCTGAACTCAACCGCTTTCGATTGGTTGGCCAATACCAATCCGCTTCGGGTAGCGAAATCAGCTTGGGTGCGACCAACGTACCCCAGGGTTCGGTCCGAGTCAACGCGGGCGGCCGACTCCTAAGCGAGGGACAGGATTATACGGTGGATTACATGATGGGCAAGGTCCGCATTATCAACTCCAGCCTCCTTTCGTCGGCCGAACCTATCCAGGTTTCCTTTGAGAACAACCCCATTTTTCAGTCCAACCAGCGAAACATGATGGGGGCCCGCTTGGATTATCGCCTCAGCAAGGATGTCAGCCTGGGCGGAACCGTGGTCCGCATGGTGGAGCGACCTGTCACCCAAAAGGTCAACCAAGGCGAAGAACCGGTTTCCAACAATATCCTGGGCGCCGATATCAGCATGCAAAAAGACAGCCGACTTATCACCCGTCTGCTCAACCTGCTGCCTCTTTATCGCAGCGAAGAATTGTCCAATTACCAACTCAATGCCGAAGTGGCCCATCTCCTTCCGGGTAACTCGGCAGTCCTCGGGGCAGCTGGTGTTTCCTATATCGACGATTTTGAAAGCTCCGAAAGTAATTACGACTTACGCAGTTTTAACAGTTGGTTTCATTCGTCCACCCCATCTCGTTACCCGGAACATCGCTTGAGAGATAGCCTTCCCTATGGTTACAACCGTGCCAACCTAAGTTGGTACAATATTGACCCGCTGTTTTTTCGAAATTCACCGCTGACACCCACCCACATCCAAAACGATGTGGCCATGAAATCCAACCACTACATGCGGGAGGTTTTGGTTCAGGAGGTTTTCCCCAACCGGCAGCTGGCTAACAATCAACCGGTCAACCTACCCACCTTTGATTTGGCCTATTACCCCACCGAGAAGGGGCCTTACAATTTTGATGCCCTTTCAAGCCCGTTGTCCGCAGGCATCGACACAGCGGGTCGCCTCTTGAACCCGGCCTCTCGATGGGGCGGAATGCAAAGGCGGGTAGAGCCCAACGACTTCGAGGCCGCTAACATCGAATTTATTGAATTCTGGATGATGGACCCCTTCATCAACCAACCCAATCACCGCGGTGGTACCCTCTATTTTAACCTAGGAAACTGCTCCGAGGACATCCTCAAAGACGGTCGCCGTTCATTCGAAAACGGATTCCCCAAGGCAGATGGAACCGGTCAGGTAGACACGACGGCCTGGGGCCTGGTTCCCAAGCTACCCCCTCTGGTCAGCGCTTTTGACAACAACCCGGCTTCCAGAACAACCCAAGATGTCGGCTTGGATGGTTTTGACGACCCAGCGGAAAGAGGGTTCTACGGTGACCGCTTCCTAACCCCCCTTTCCAACGCCTTGGGCGCCAACTCAACAGCCTACCAAAAGGCGTTGAATGACCCGGCCTCGGACAATTACCATCATTTCCGGGGCAGCGACTTGGATGCCGCCAAAGTATCGGTTCTAGGGCGTTACAAGCGCTTCAACCTGCCTCAGGGCAATTCAGCCACCGACCAACAATCCCCGGAACCCTATCCCACCTCGGCCACCAACGTGCCCAATTCCGAAGACCTCAACAACGACAACACCCTGACCCAAACCGAAGATTATTTTGAATACCGGGTGAACCTTTTTCCAAGCGAAATGCAAATCGGGCAGAATTACATCACCGATATCTACGAATCTCCGGTGACCCTTCGCAACGGAACCACCGAAACGGTGAAATGGTACCAGTTTAGGGTCCCGGTATTGGCACCGGATCGACGGGTTGGGAATATTTCGGATTACAAGTCCATTCGATTTGCCCGAATGTATTTCACGGGTTTTAACGACAGCATCGTATGCCGCCTGGCTTCCTTGCAATTGGTCCGTACCGATTGGCGTCGCTATTTGCAAAGCTTGGCCCCTCCGGGTGAATACACACCTGTTGACCAAGGGGACCCCACGGTGTTTTTGTTATCCACCGTTAACATCGAAGAAAACGGTAACAAATTACCGATTCCCTATGTTCTGCCTCCAGGTATTGAGCGTGTTCGTAATGTGTACACCACCAATTTCCAACAGCTTAATGAACAATCCTTGCAAGTTCGCTTTTGCAAACTAAGGGATGGCGATAGCCGGGCTGCCTTCAAAAACACCTCTTTTGATATTCGGGCCTACAAAAGACTCGAAATGTTTATTCATGCCGAGGGAGAATTTTTGAACGACGGCGATGTGGCTGCTTTTGTTCGCTTGGGCAACGACTACAACCAGAATTATTACGAATACGAACAAAAACTGGTGGTCACTCCGGTGGGTTCTGGAAGTCCCGAAACCATTTGGCCGGCCGCCAACAACCTAACGATCT
>JAIXRA010000155.1 GCA_027485465.1 Bacteroidota bacterium
AAAACCGAGTCTTTCCAACACAAGACACATTCGACGCTGCCACCGCCGATATCGTTGATGAGGACCGGACCTTGGTCCAAAAGACCGCAGGCTTGCAGACCGTATCGGATGGTTTCGGCTTCTTTTTCTCCTGATATCGTGCAGAGCTCGCAAGGAATTCTCCGACCTTGGTGTTCCTGGTTGCTGAGTCGAAGGCTGCAATCCTGCAACCAAGATTCGGCATTGGGCCATTGCCGCAGGGCCGAGGTCCCGTACCCAAACAAAACCGTTGCACCGTGCTCGATGGCGTCGTTGGTATGTTTTTGGAGGGCTCTCTCGGCTCTTTGGAGGGTTGCGGGGCTTAGGTTACCAAATCCATCTTTGGCCAATCCGACTTCGATATCTGCTCGGTGAAACCATTGCGGTACCCCGTCTGGATCCAGTGTGCCTACCACCAATCCAAAGACATTGGTGCCAAGGTCAACGACGGCGATCCGTTGACCGCGTTCCAGGGAGGTTGGTCGTTGGCGGTCTATCGGTAGAAGAGCCACTTGCGCAGCAGATTAAAGGAGACTTTTTGGCCGTACATCAAGACCCCGATACGGAAAATTCGACCGGCCAGCCAAACGGCCAGGACAAAAGCGGCCACCAGCAAAAACATCGAGAGGGCCAATTCCCAGCCGGGGACCCCAAAAGGCAAACGGACGACCATGACCACCGGTGAGGTCAGGGGAATCATACTCATCCAGAAGGCCAGGCTGCCGTGGGGGTTCTGCATAACAAATTGCGAAGCAACAAAGGACAAGATGATGGGGAGGCTGATGGGGAGCATGAGTTGTTGGGAATCTCCTTCGGAGTCCACCGCCGACCCTACCGCAGCAAAAAGGGCCGCGTAGAGGAAATACCCGCCCAAAAAATAAAACAGAAAGAAGGGGATGATGGTTTCCCAAGGCATTTGCCCTAGAATTTGCATCCAATCGGCTTGGGCATCAGCTGGGAGGCTGTTGACGGTGCCAGGGACCGATGCCGTGCCGGGACCGGATCCCAGACCCATCGCGCCAATGGCGGTGCTAATGGCGGTGCCAAGCAATAACCATAACACAAACTGAAAAAGTCCAACGGAGGCAATCCCTAGGATTTTGCCCATCATGAGTTCAAAGGGCTTGGTGGTCGATACCAACAATTCCATCACACGGCTGGCTTTTTCTTCGATAACACCGCGCATGACCATGCTGCCGTACATAAAGATGAACATGTACATCAGGAGAGCTGCACCAAAGCCCAAAAGCATGGCGGTTTCGGTATGGCTGTCTTCGCTCCCTTGGTCGGTCCAAACCGAGGTTTGGAGTTGAACTTCGGCTCGTAAGCTTTCAATGACTTTGGGGTCCAAGCCTTGTCGCTCCATTCGCAAACGATAGAGGCGATCGTTGAGGGCGCTTTGGATGCGTTCGGTGATTTTGAGACCAGCCGCTTGGGCCGAGTAGTAGCGGGCCTCGACATTCAGGTTGGAATCCGGGGCCTGTAGATGCAAGAGGCCGGCATCTTGATCCTCCAGAAGTTCCCGAATGTTGGCGCTATCGGCCGGGACAAGGACTCCGTTGCTGAGGGTTCCTTGGGGGAGGACCTGGAATTTTAGACCGTTTTGGTCTTGGAAGGCATCGGATAATTGACCCGAGGGGTCGTGAACCCAGACCGTGGTGGAGTCGTTGTTCCACTTGGCCATGAGAACCGGTACCAAAACAAAAAGCCCAAAAAGCAAGGGCCCCAAGATGGACATGACGATGAAGGTGCGGCTCTGAATACGGGTAAAGAATTCTCGGCCGGCGACGATGAAAATTTTGTTCATGCGAAGGGTTGGGTCGGGTTAGCGAAAGATATGGGTTGTGTTAGCGGATGGGATGGCGTTGGTGGCGCTGTTATCTGCGTCACCCAAATTGTCGGTGCCGACCGCCTGAATAAAAATGTCCTGAAAGCTTGGGAGTTTTTCGGAGAAATGCAGAATGTGACTGTTGCGATTGTAATGATCAATGAGGGCGGGCCAATGTTGGGGTTCGGCCTCAAAGACCATGCGGGTGATAGCGTTGGGCTCTGAGGTGGTGGTGGTAGAGGATGGAGCGGGCAAGGGGGCGGGCGGCGGCGAGGCCGGGGCGCCGGCGCAGTGGATCTCAACGCGGTTTTTGCTGTATTGCCGGCGAACGGCCTCGGTCTCGCCAGACAGCACCACCCCTGCCCGGTGAATCAGGACAACGTGCGTGCACAGATCCTCCACCGTTTCCATGCGGTGCGTCGAAATGAGCAGGGTGGTGCCCGCCGCCCGCCTCTCCAGCAAGATGTTCTTCAACAATCGGGCGTTGACCGGATCAAAACCCGAAAAGGGTTCATCCAAAATCAGCAAGTCCGGATCGTGCATCAGGGCAGCCACCAATTGAACTTTTTGTTGCATGCCTTTGGAAAGCTCCTCGGCTTTTTTGTTCCACCAGGACTGCATTTCCAGGCGGGTCATCCAATGCTTGGCCGCCTGCAATGCCTGACCCGAATCCAAACCCCGAAGCCGGGCCAGGTAGAGCAATTGCTCCCCGATTTTCATTTTTTTGTAAAGCCCGCGTTCCTCGGGTAAGTAACCAATTCTGCGGGCATGTTCCGGCCCCAGTTCGCGGCCGTCTAACCAAATGCTCCCGCTGTCCGGGGCTGTAATCCGGTTAATCATCCGAATAAGGGTCGTTTTGCCGGCTCCGTTGGGACCCAACAAGCCCATGATTCCGCCCTTGGGGACTTGCATGCTTACATCGAGAAGGGCTCGGTGGTTTCGGTAGCTTTTGCTGACGGAACGAATGTCCAAAAAGGCCATGGTTTGCGATTTAATAAAGAAAAGAAAATAGAGATCCAGCGGAGGGGTCGGAGGGCTTAGGCCTGGACAATCCAAGGCTGAAGCAAGGGGACTTTTTCGGCTTGCACAAGCACATAATTGTACGTGGCGCTTTTGGAGAGCCGTTGAGTGGGGACCAGGCCCTTTTCCTCGTCAACATTAAAATACAAGTAGCCCAGATCTTTCATAAAGTCTTCAACGTAGGATGCAATCGATTCGTCTAAGATTTCAATAAGCAAACTAGGCTTCCAAACTTTGAATTGCTGAAATCCAGCCAAAACCTGGGGTTCGAATTTTTCGACATCGATTTTGACTAAATCCACCCCATGAATTCCCTCCTCGCTCAAGAGGCGGTCCAAGGAACGAACTTGCACAGTATAGGATTGCTGCTTTTGGTTTTTGCCGTGGGTGTCTTGTAGAAGAGACGCCTCGTAATGATTGTCAGTTCCTTCGTACAAAGTCGCCTCCCCATCTTCGGCACCGCAGGCCAACCGATGAAGGTGGAGGGGTTGTCCGTTCAAATCGTTGTTACGCTCCAGGATTTCAAAAACACGGGGAACCGGCTCAAAGGCATGAACCTGGGCACGGGGGTTGGAAGACCAGGCAATCAGGCTGTAAATTCCGGTATTGGCCCCTACATCCAGGACCGTATTGGCTTCCCGACTCAGTGCCGTCCAAACCCCGGAGCTTACCCGCTCCCAGCCCCGTTCCAAGCCACCCCAATAAAGCAGCGTCTCGATATAATGACCTTGGTTGAACATGCGGAATCCTCGCCCCGCCCCACCCTGAATGGTCATGGTGCCATGCACAAACAAATGCCGGGTCCAGGACATCGGCAGGCGTCCCCAGCGTCGCAGGGGTTCCATGAGGTAAATCCGCCCGGGCAGGAGGGCGTAGATGGTTCGGAAAAGGCCCAGTTTCATGCAGGTTTTGGGGTTATGAGGGGTCTTGTGCCCAAAGATATGGGGTTAACCTGCCTTATATTTGGCCCGCTATGAAGGCAGAGCCGGCCCCCCTGGCGGACTTGTTCCGTCAACCACTTCAAATATTTATCACCACCCACCACAAACCCGATGCGGATGCTTTGGGTTCTTCCTTGGGCTGGGCCCATATCCTTCGCGCTGCTGGCCATCGGGCCACGGTGGTCGTGCCCAACGATTTCCCCTCTTTTTTGGATTGGATGAGCGGGCGCAACGAGGTTATTGACTTCGAAAAAGACCCCCTCAGGGCCCAGGCTTCTTTGGAGGAGGCGGACTTGGTTTGTTGCTTGGATTTTAACGATCTCAAGCGTAACAACGAATTGGGCGAACGCATCGCCGTTTCCGGCAAAACCATCCTCATGGTGGACCACCACCCTTACCCCAAAGATTTTGCAACCCATCGCTACCACAGCGTCCAGGCCTCCTCAACATGTGAGCTCATCTTGGATTTGTGCAAAGATTTGGGATGGATGGACCTCCTCACGACCGATGCGGGTGCTTGCCTTTACGCGGGCTTGGTGACCGATACCGGCTCATTTCGTTTTGCATCGTGCACGCCCAATACCCATCGCTGGGC
>JAIXRA010000147.1 GCA_027485465.1 Bacteroidota bacterium
CAGCAGCTTTCTTAGGAGCAGCAGCTTTCTTAGGAGCAGCAGCCTTCTTAGGAGCAGCAGCTTTCTTAGGAGCAGCAGCTTTCTTAGGAGCAGCAGCCTTCTTAGGAGCAGCAGCTTTCTTAGGAGCAGCAGCCTTCTTAGGAGCAGCGGCCTTTTTAGGAGCAGCCTTGGTGGCCGCTGCCGGTTTGGTTGATTTTTTTTCCACTTTTATTTGGGTTTAGTTAAAGGAAAAAAAAGGAGCTTTGTATAATCCGCAAAGCAGACGGAAAGACGTAAGGTCCATGTGGATAACAGGGAAGGAGCGAAAATTCAGAAGCTGAAATAGTTTTAAATCCATGATAATTAGCACATTAAGACAATTCAATCTGTACAATTTAATGAACGGATTGAGGCTAAAAAAGCATGGTTGCCTTTCGAAGATGCCAGGGATTTTAGTGAAAATTTTGGGGATAAGTGGTTTGATTTCGAGTCGCCGAAGTGGCTCGAACACGGAAGAAAAAAACCGATAATCGAAGCTTTTTTCTTTGGGATTTTCAACGTTCGTTGAGTCAAAATTCCACTGATTGATACAAAGATATAAAAACAAATTTGGGTTTTCATCCATGTGCTTTCATTTTTTTGGGTTATGGCATTACGACCCCAAGGATTAGAAGTTGAAGAAGGGCGTCTTCAGTTCGGAATGGGTTGACTTAGATTTCGGTTAAATATTAATTAAAACACATAAAATCAAAGTGTTATTAAAATATTGAGTAGAACTTACACCACGTCAATCGAATCATCATGGACAATTGGACGTTGATTATTTTGTAAATTGAATCGCATGATTTTTTTTGGTTCCGCTTCTTGTGAAAATAGAATGGAGAGATCATGGCGCTACTCCAAGGTTGTTGTTGCGGTTTCACAGGGCAGCGATTTCTCCGCATCTCTTGCAGCAGTTGACACTATGTTTTCTTTGAGGGCATTCATCCTATTTGCCATGGATGCCGCTGGATGATCCACGGATGCCGCTGGATCCATGGATGACTCTAGACCCATGCTCGTTTTCAACGGGAGGCTTTGTGTAGAAACGGTCCGGTGGGTTGTTGTCTGACGATACTCGTGGCCCTTGGAAATCGGCGCAACCATGGGTCAAAACCCCACACAACCTCGGATTTTGTCCAAAACAACGTTATGTCTATATTTGCGCACCTTTAGGGCCCGTTCGTCTAGGGGTTAGGACATCAGATTTTCATTCTGGTAACAGGGGTTCGATTCCCCTACGGGCTACCAAACAAGTCAGAAGGCTCCAAGCGAGCCTTTTTTTGACACTAAACCCTGATTTTATGAAAAGAATCGCCATCAACGGGTTTGGCCGCATTGGCCGCCTTAGCTTCAAGTACCTTCTTCAGAATCCTCAAGTGGAAGTGGTCGCCATCAACGACCTGACCGATCCACAGACCCTTGCTCACCTGCTCAAGTACGACTCGGTCCACGGCCGGTTTGGCGGAGAAGTCCGCATCGAAGGCGATGCCCTGATGGTTAACGGTCGCCGCATCCGTATTTGTGCCGAAAAAGACCCAGCCAAGCTTCCTTGGAAAGAAGAGCGCGTGGATGTGGTCATTGAATCAACCGGACGATTTACCGACGAAGAAAAGGCCGGACTCCACCTCCAAGCCGGGGCGTCCAAGGTGATTATATCAGCCCCCGCCACCGGCGAGATGAAGACCGTGGTGCTTGGTGTTAACGATCAAAGCCTGGATGGTACCGAGCGCATTTTGTCCAATGCATCCTGTACGACCAATTGTTTGGCACCCATGGTCAAGGTTTTGGACGATGCTTGGGGGATCGAAAGCGGTTTCATGACCACCATTCACGCCTACACCGCCGACCAAAATCTGCAGGACGCTCCCCACAAAGATCTACGCCGGGCCAGAGCAGCGGCCTGTAGCATCGTTCCTACGTCGACAGGTGCTGCCAAGGCGGTTGGTTTGGTCCTTCCTCATTTGAAAGGCAAACTCAACGGGAATGCAATGCGCGTTCCGGTACCGGATGGTTCGGTCACCGACTTCACGGCCATTTTGAAGAAACCAGCGACCGTTGAAGAGATTAATCAGGCCTTTGCATCGGCCGCTGCTGGCTCAATGAAAGGAATCTTGGAATACCAATTGGACCCCATCGTTTCGGTTGATATCATTGGGAATACCCATTCTTGCATTTTTGATGCAGCCCTCACCATGGTCATTGGTCAGACGGTCAAGGTGGTCGGATGGTACGATAACGAGGCAGGCTATTCCTCTAGGATTGCAGATTTGGCCGCAAGGGTGGCCTAAGCCTTTTACGATTTGTCATTCATCGCATGATCAAAACGCCGGATCTTTTGGAACTCGCTGGAGCGAGGGTCTTGATGAGGGTTGATTTTAATGTCCCTTTGGATTCCAAAACTTTTCAGCCGACGGATTTGACCCGAATGCGCGCGGCCCTTCCCACCTTGGAATACCTCCTGAATGCCGGAGCATCGGTGGTTTTGTGTTCGCATTTGGGCAGACCCAAAGGGGGACCGGAAGATCGCTACTCTCTGAAGCATCTTTTGCCTTCGTTGGAGAATCTACTGAGTCGCAAGGTTCGTTTTGTCAACGATTGCATCTCGGATGAAGCCTTTGAGGCCTCGGCGGATTTGCAAGCGGGTTCGGTTTTGCTCTTGGAAAATGTTCGATTCTACCCAGAGGAAGAAGCAGGTGATGTGGAATTTGCTCAAAAATTGTCGCGTCATGGAAATTGCTATGTGAACGATGCCTTTGGAACGGCCCACCGCGAGCATGCCTCGACGGCTACGGTTGCCCGTTTTTTTGGGGACCAAGTGGCCGCAGGTTACTTGATGAAAGCCGAACTTGACCAGGCTGCCCGGGTTCTGGAAAATCCACGCAGGCCGTTTACCGCCATCATGGGAGGGGCCAAGGTTTCAGACAAACTTCTTTTGATCGAAAATTTGATGCCCAAGGTGGATCGTCTGTTGGTGGTGGGGGGCATGGCCTATACGTTTTGCAAAGCGATGGGTGGCGAGGTGGGCTCTTCCTTGTGCGAGGAAGATCGCTTGGAAACAGCGCGAAATTTGCTTGCCAAGGCGAAGGATTTGGGCGTTGAATTGGTTATCCCCGAAGATTCGGTGATTGCCGATGCCTTCGGGAACGATGCCCATCGTCAGATTGCCATGAACCACGAAATACCCGCCGGTTGGATGGGTTTGGATTTGGGCCCCAAGGCCATTCAAACCATGGTTGCCCAAATTCAGGATGCCGCCACGATTTTGTGGAATGGACCTGCCGGTGTTTTTGAGTTTTCAAATTTCGAAACGGGGACCCGAAGCATTGCAGAGGCGGTTGCCGAAGCCACCGATCGCGGGGCCTTTAGTTTGGTTGGGGGCGGTGATTCAGCAGCGGCCGTCCATCGGTTTGGTGTGCAGGACCGCGTTTCGTACGTTTCAACGGGAGGTGGAGCTCTTTTGGAATTGCTGGAAGGGAGCACCTTACCCGGTGTTCAGGTTCTTGACCGCCCATAGGGCTTAAACAATCGCTATGAAAAACATAAAAACCGGAATTCTAGGATTCTACCGGGGAATTATGGGATGCTTGGTCACCTTGGTGACAGGTCTTTTGATCTTGAATCCCGATGGAACCAGGGCCCAAGCACCGCAACGGCCCCAGGCACCTCAAATCGCTCAAAATCAAGATAATGAGGCTAAATTAATCCGTCAGGTATTTGATTCGGCGCTGGTATCGGGTCGTTCTTATCCTATGTTACGGGACCTTTGCAAAAAAGCTGGTCACCGTCTCAGCGGCAGTGCCGGTGCGGCCAAAGCGGTTGAGCTGATGGCCGATTACCTCCGTGGTTTGGGTTTGGATTCTGTTTGGTTGCAACCGGTGCAGGTTCCGCGTTGGGTTCGAGGTGAAGCCGAAAAGGGAAGCGTGCGCGTTGACGGCCTCGCCTCGGATTATCGATTGCGATTGTTGGCATTGGGGGGATCGGTAGGGACCGGCTCCCAGGGTGTTCATGGGGAGGTTTTGGAGTTTGGGAATTTAGAAGAATTGGAAAAGGCCGATTCATTGCAAGTGCGCGGACGGGTTGTTTTCTTGAACAAGCCTTTTGATCAACGCCCGGTCAATAGCATGGCTGCCTACGGTGGTTGCATTGATATACGATTTGATGGGGCTCGATTGGCCGCTTCCAAGGGCGCCATCGGGGTTATGATTCGTTCGTTAACCCATCGTCTGGACAGTTTTCCGCATACCGGGTCCATGCAATACGGGGATGCCAAGGTTCGCATCCCGGCCGTTGCTATCAGCACCGAGGATGCGGAATGGCTTTCTCAGACCTTGTTGTCCCAAAAACGCCAAGGAAAGCGCCCCCGGGTTTCCTTGTATACAAATTGTTACGAATTACCCGATACCTTATCATACAATGTAATCGGGGATTGGCACGGATCGCGGCGTCCCAGGGAGTGGATGGTGGTTGGTGGGCACCTGGATTCCTGGGACGTGGGTGAAGGCGCTCACGACGATGGAGCTGGATGTGCCCATGCTGTGGAAGCGATTCGTCTCCTCAAAGCCGTGGGGTATCAACCGGCCAGCAGCCTTCGGGTGGTCCTTTTTATGAACGAAGAAAACGGGGCCCGAGGAGCAAAGGTCTACGCGGAATGGTCTGCGTCGGTCGGTGAAAAGCAAAAGGTCGGCTTGGAATCGGACCGGGGTGGGTTCGCCCCAAGGGAATTTTCGAGCGAGTCTTCGTTGGAACGAATCAAGGCCTTGCAGCCCTGGCTTCGTTTCCTGGATCCTTACGGTGTGTACGCGATACGCAAAGGTGGAAGCGGGGTGGATGTTGGTTTTCTCCGTCCTCAGGGTACGGAGTTGTTTGGTTTGATTCCGGAATCACAGCGATATTTTGACTACCACCATGCGGCGACCGACGTTTTTGAATCCGTGAATCGTCGCGAATTGGAATTGGGTTCCGCCTCCATGGCAGCCCTCTTGTATTTGTTGGACCAAGAATCGCGTTGATTCTAGGCTTATCCTTTCTTTAACAAGGCCAAAATACGGCTAGGGGATTCTTTCTTGGCCGGATTGCATTGGATGGACCAAGTTGCCAGGTTTTGAGTAGAAGCTGACATGTCCTGGTTATTATCAATGTTACAACACTGAATGCTAACATTGGTGTCTCCCCATTGATTCAGAATTTTTTGAATCCTGGGGTGCTCTTTTAATTCGTTGGGGCCCAGTCGCAGGGTATCATGGCCGGGTAGGTTAACCGTGAGGGTCACGACCAGGGAATCCGGGTTTTGTTCCAGTACCTTGGCCGAACCCCACGAAGTGGCGGTTTCAGCATACGACTCCAAAAGATCGGGGCTAAGCATCTGCATCTCCTTGACCACCTCGCGCAGTCCTTGGCTACGCCCCCGCTGACCAATGTACAAAGCGTCCGGGGTGGTGACGACCAAGAGATTATCCACTTCCTGCGTGACCAGAACCTGCGGACCGTAGTGCAGCAGCAGGTTGTTGTGGGATCGTATAGGGAGAAGGGATTGACCGGTGAGGGTATTGCCTTGGGAATCCATTTCTAATTCGGGGTACAGGGCATCAAAACTCCCCAGATCCGACCAACCGATGCTGCAGGGTACAACGCGTACACGATCGCTTTTTTCGAGAACCGCATAATCGATGCTGATATCGGTCATGCCCATCATTTCTTGGATGCTGGGCAGGAAACAACCAGCGGAATCGGGGCCTTGTTTCAACGAGGAGGCCTCAAGAACGGCTTTGTGCAAATCAGGGGCCCATTGCTTCAATTCTTCCATGTAAACCCCTGCTTTGAAACAAAAAATACCCGCGTTCCAATAATATCCCCCGGCATCAAGGTAGGTTTGGGCGGTTGTTTGGTCCGGTTTTTCTTTGAAAGCCGTTACGATATTTCCCTGGGCCTGAATGTAGCCAAAGCCTGTTTCGGGATAGGCAGGTTCGATTCCAAAGGTCACCAAGTAGCCTTGTTTAGCCAGGTCCGATGCCTTTTCTACAGCTTGGCGATAGGCTTCGCGATCCCGAATCAAGTGATCGGAGGGGGTGACAAGGACGATGCATTCGGGATCCAGGGTATGACAAGCCATCGCGATGGCGGGGGCCGTGTTACGGCCAACCGATTCCAGGACATACGTCGCCGCTCGAGGGCCTGCCTGCCGCTGGGCCAAAGCAAATTGATTCGCGTTGGTCACGATGAGGTGTCCCGAACAGAACCCTTGGTGGCGTTCCAAGGTATCTTCAAAAAGGGATCTCCCGTGAACGAGGGGCAAATACTGTTTGGGCATACGGAGCCTCGACAAAGGCCACAAGCGCGTTCCGCTCCCACCCGAAAGAAGTACATGTATCATATTGTATATTTATTCGACACTTATGTATGATTATCAAAAACTTATGTTAAAATATAAACTTTTGTTAAGAAAAAAGGTTATAAAGTCTTGTTGTTTTTTTGACCCTCCACCTTGCATTGTATTTGTTGGTAAATGTTCAAAGGAAACCATTTAGATACTTGCAAATAGCATTTTTTTTTCTAATCTTACATCCTTTGTAAAACACATCGACTGAGCAATGACCGTAAAGAAAATTAAATTTGATCAAATTTCATCAGCTTACGGCGTGGTTCATTGCCTCAAGCAACCACACCGCCAAGAAATCATTGAGCTTTTGCATAAACATCTTTCCATGACAGCGGCCGATATTGCGGACCGATTGGGGATTGAGGCGACGTTGGCCCATCATCATTTGGGGGTCCTGGTCCAAAACGACTTGGTTGATGTTACAAAGCATTCAACGGCTGTTTACCAATTGAATTATCTCAAACTAACCCAGGTGATTGCTTCCCTCAAGGCTTTGGGATAAAGTCGGTTTGCATGTAGGGCTGTAGGACCGCAGGAATCTTGATGCCCTTGCTGTCGGTATAGAATTCAAGGAGGGCGGCTAATACGCGAGGCAAAGCCAAGGCTGAACCGTTGAGGCTATGAGCCAAACGGGTCCTGCCAGTTTGGCTGTCTTTGAAACGAAGCTTAAGTCGGTTCGTCTGAAAACTCTCAAAATTGCTGACGGACGAAATTTCCAGCCAGCGTCCCTGTCCGGCACTCCAGATTTCAAAGTCATAGGTCAAGGCCGAAGCAAAGCCCATATCCCCACCGCATAGCTTGAGGATCCGAAAGGGCATGCCCAACGAAGCGACCAAGGATTGAACATGATCGCGCATTTTTTCCAGTACCGAATAGCTATGGTCGGGGTGGACAATTTGGACAATTTCTACCTTGTCAAATTGATGAAGACGATTCAAACCGCGAACGTCCTTCCCATAAGACCCGGCTTCCCGGCGAAAACATGGGGTGTAAGCGGTGTTAAGAACGGGGAGCTCGTTCTCTTGAAGTAAACGATCCCGGTACAAATTGGTAACTGGGACTTCGGCCGTGGGTGCAAGGTAGAGGCGATCTTCTGTAACATAATACATCTGGCCTTCTTTGTCGGGCAATTGCCCCGTTCCAAAGCCCGAATCTTCGTTGACCAAAATAGGAGGTTGAATCTCGGTATAGCCTGCAGCCACATTAAAGTCCAGAAAATACTGGATCAAGGCTCGTTGCAATCGGGCGCCTGCGCCCAAATAGACAGGGAAACCAGCTCCGGTCACCTTCACACCCAGTTCAAAATCAATGAGCTTGTACTGCTGAGCGATTTCCCAGTGGGGGAGTTCCCTATGTGTTGATTCAGCCGATGGGTCTGAGAGAAAGACCACTTCGTTCTCTGCAGGACCGTGGCCATGAGGGACCGAAGCGTGCGGCAGATTGGGCAAACGCAGAAGTTGATTTTGGATCGCCTCCTGCAATTCGTGGAGGCGGTTTTCGAGGGAGGCGTTTTCTTGTTTGATTTGGGCGACCTCGCTTTTGAGTTCAACCGCATGTTCGTGTTGGCCTTGCTGGACCGCGGTTCCAATGGCTTTGGCCCTGGCATTCAAAGTGGCTTGGTTTTGCTCCACTTGGGTTTGGATTAGACGCTTTTGATCATCCAAATTCAGGAGATGGTCAAGGATTTCACCGGAATCGTGAACTTTTTTGCGTTGAAGGGCCTCCTGGGCCATGGCGCGGTTTTCGCGTAGATATGGAATCTGCAGCATGTGAATCGTAGTAGACGACAAATCTACCACCAAACGAGCCCCCTCCTTCTAATCGGCCTGCTGATCGCGGTATCTCAGAGCCTTTTGACGGTAATACAGCACGACCCCCACCGCCAAACTGAGTAGCAGTGCCCCGGCCAAGGCCAAATTCGTGGCATGCAGTCGTTCACTGCGGGTCTGCAAGAGGATTTTTTCGAATTCCAGTCGCTCGCTTTTGCGTTGTAGGTGCTCTGAATCGTAGGAGGCCTGTATTTCCAGAAGCTTCTCTTGGGCTTCTCGGGCCTGCACAATACTATCCAATAGTCTCCAAGCTTTGTAATGGGGTACGGCCTCGTTGGCCTGACCCAAAGCGGTTAGTTGGGAGGCCAGCAACGCATGGGCCTTGCGTAGATTCAGGGTGTCTTCGCTAAGATTTTGTTCAACGCAGCGGACCACCTGCCGTGCATAGTGCATGGCCGAATCCCGACCACCCCCGCATCGCAGATGGCCTTCGGCTTGCAACATCAAAATTCTGGACACATAGCCCCCGTTGTCCAAAGCTTTGCTGATGCTCAGGGCTTGTCGAAGGCATTGAAGAGACTCTTGGCATTGTTGAAGTTTGTTGCAGACCTCGCCCAAGTTGATCAAGTCCGATGCCATGGCCATTGAATCAAGGAGTTGGGTGTCTAGACGCCAAGCTTGGGTATAATATTTTTTGGCCTCATGATACCGGCCGTTCATTTCTTCAACAACCCCCAAATTGTTTAGGACATAACTGACCATGGGGTCTTTGGAGTTTTTGTAGTAAAGAAGTGCGTCGCGGTAATAGGCCCCCGCTTGATTCCAATCTTTTTGTTGGGCATAGATATTGCCCAAGTTCAGGGTCAGATCGGCCTCTGCATCCTTGCGATCCAGGGCGATAGCCAAACAAACGGCTTTGCGGTAACATTCGGCCGAAGCGTCCAAGGCCAGGAGGTGGAAGTAGGCATTGCCCTTGATGCTGTAGCATCCCATGAGCCCGCTGCTATCGTTGGATTTAAGCAAAGATGTCTCGGCCATTAAGGCCTCCTCAATGCTTAGTTGGTATTTGTTTTGGCGCTGATAGCATTTGGATTTTAGAAGGTGCCAGGTACCTCTTTGGTTCATTCCCAAACGATTTCGGGGCCCGAGGCTTTCTAACATCCGTAGAGCCTGTCCGGGTTGGGTCCGGTAAAGCTTCTCGACCCGGTTCATCACGGCTTCAACTCGGTTAGGGTCCGAATGTTGGCGACGCAGGGTGGTGTCGGTGCCGGCGCGATGCTCCAGGGACAGGAAGAAAACGATCAGGAATCCAACCCCCAGGCTTTTGAATAAAAAGGTATTTTTTATCAAAAGTTTATATTTCTCTAGGAAATATAATTCCAAGGATGTATATTTGGTTAACATTATCCCTTGTTTGTTCTAAAAGGGACTCCCATTCACCTTATTTATTCTAATCATTCATTCGATACCCTAGGGTATGCGATTTTTTTTAAAAGCATTGCAGGCTGATTCAATTCGCCTCAGGGCCGTCCCTGACGCCTCTTCATTCATGTCGTAGCTCCTATTTTCTTCCTTGTCTCATTAAATTTTTAGCGTGACCGAATCCAAAGGTCGGGGTAGACCCCGCAAAAACAATCCAGAAGCAGATTCCCAGACCCATAGGGCACCGTCCGAAAACGTCGTGCCCCAGCCGCCTAGACCTCGGGGCAGGCCCCGCTTGGACGCTTCCAAACGAGAGCTATTGCCAGAAATAGAAACGGGCCCCGAGCCGATCATCCCCGAACCCGAGCAAGACCTTTTTGGCGCATTTGTTGCTCCCACGCCTGGCGTGGAAGGGGGCGATTCTGAGTCTTCTCCAACATTGGAGGATAACCTTGGCATCGGGTCATCCAAAACGGATGACAATCCCACAGATTTTCGTAACAATGGCTCCCAAGGTCCCGATACCAGCCCTCGCGATTTGCGTTCCTTTAGGGAAAAAAGGGAACCTCGGGACAACCGGGAGCCCCGGGACAACCGGGAGCCCCGGGACAACCGGGAGCCCCGGGACAACCGGGAGCCCCGGGACAACCGAGAACCTCGGGACAACCGAGAACCTCGGGACAACCGAGAACCCCGGGACAACCGAGA
>JAIXRA010000088.1 GCA_027485465.1 Bacteroidota bacterium
TCAACCGTTTGGTTACTAAAGGTATTGGTAAACGGGTCAATGGCCCGACCGTTGTTAAACGCGACCCCCGCCGAACCATTCACCGAAGGCGTAAAGGCCAGGCGGGCCGCTTTTTGGTCCAATTGGGCCCCGGCAACGGCCAAATCCCCCTGTCGCAGGGTGAGGTTGTGTTCCAATGCATAGCGAATGCATTGCTCCAAGGTCCAACCCCCGTTAGGAACGGAGTCCGAACCGGGACGAAACTGAGAAGCTGCGTGAACCGGAACGGTGACCCACATGACCAAGACCAGGGAAAGCAGGGTGCGGACTGAGTTTTGCATGGCCATAGAACCCCCAAAAATCGGCATAAAGCGGGAAGTTGGGGCCTCATACCTTAATTTTGAAATCTATTTAAGTCCCTTTCCAAGAGTCCTTTCAAACGCTTTCCATGAAAATTGCCATTGTCGGCACCGGCTATGTCGGCCTGGTCACCGGAACCTGTTTTGCCGAAGTAGGCATTGAAGTCCAATGCATCGACATTGATCAACGCAAAATCGACGGCCTCAAGGCCGGAAAAATGCCCATCTACGAGCCCGGGCTCGAAGAAATGGTGTTACGAAATTACCATAATGGCCGACTCCAATTCAGCACCAACCTGGGGGAAGCCATCCAAGGGGCCGAAGCCATCTTCATCGCCGTCGGAACACCCCCCGGCGAAGACGGGAGTGCCGACCTCCAATATGTTTTGGGCGTCGCCTCCGAAATCGGCAAAAATCTCCAACACTACGCCGTGGTGGTGACCAAATCCACCGTACCCGTGAGCACCAGCCGCAAAGTCCAAGAGGCCGTTCGGCAAGCCATGCACGAACGGGGCGCCGAAATCCCTTTTGATGTGGCCTCCAACCCCGAATTTCTCAAAGAAGGCGCAGCGATCGAGGATTTTCTCAAACCGGACCGCATCGTGGTAGGCTGTGAGAGCGTCAAGGCCCAAGAAACCATGGCCAAACTCTACAAGCCCTTCACCCTGAACGGCCACCCCATTCTATTCATGGACATTCCCTCGGCCGAAATGACCAAATACGCCGCCAACGCCATGTTGGCCACCAAGATTAGCTTCATGAACGATGTGGCCCTGCTCTGCGATATCATGGGAGCCAGCGTGGACCAAGTCCGTAGAGGCATCGGAAGCGATCCGCGCATTGGTAACAAATTTATTTACCCCGGGGTAGGCTACGGAGGCTCCTGCTTTCCCAAGGACGTCAAAGCCCTCATCCGGACCGCCAAAGAAAACGGGCATCGCATGCGCATTCTGGAAGCAGTCGAAGAGGTCAACGAAGACCAAAAGAAGGTCATGGGTTCCATGATACGGGAATATTTTGGGGCCGACCTACAGGGCCTGTGTTTTGGTATTTGGGGCCTGAGCTTCAAGCCCAAAACGGACGATATGCGCGAAGCTCCTTCGGTAGTGATCATCGAAGAATTGCTGGCCGCCGGAGCCAAGGTGCAGGCCTACGATCCGGTCGCTATGCACGAGGCCAAGCATCAACTCGGGGATCGCATCACCTACGCACCGGATCCCTATTCGGCCCTGCAAGGTGCTGATGCCTTGGTTCTTATTACCGAGTGGCCCGAATTCCGCATTCCCGAATGGGACCGAGTTGAGTCGTTGTTACGACGCAAAGTTATTTTTGATGGTCGAAACCAATACCAGGCTTCCGAGCTGAGGGATAGGGGCTTTCATTACCGTAACATTGGGAACCCCTAATCAAAAAACCATGAGCAGCAGAACCCCTGTCACTATTGTTACCGGAGCCGCCGGTTTTCTCGGATCTCATCTTTGCGATCGCTTTCTGGCCGAAGGCCACAAGGTCATCGGCATGGACAATCTCATCACCGGGGATCTTCGCAACCTCGCTCACCTCATGCCTTCCCCGGCTTTTGAGTTTTATCACCAGGATGTTTCGCGCTTTGTCCATGTACCCGGACCGGTTGATAACATTTTGCACTTTGCCTCCCCCGCTTCCCCGATTGATTACCTCAAAATCCCTATTCAAACCCTCAAAGTTGGTTCGCTGGGAACTCATAATTTGCTGGGCTTGGCCCGCGACAAAAAAGCCCGCATTCTGGTGGCCTCCACATCGGAGGTTTACGGGGATCCGTTGGTGCATCCGCAGACCGAGTCCTATTGGGGAAATGTGAACCCGGTTGGTCCTCGGGGTGTTTACGACGAAGCCAAACGCTTCCAAGAGGCCATCACCATGGCCTACCACACCTACCACGGGCTGGAAACCCGGATTGTCCGGATTTTTAATACCTACGGCCCCCGGATGCGACTCAACGACGGTCGGGCCCTTCCGGCCTTTATTGGGCAAGCGCTTCGCGGTGAGCCCCTGACCGTCTTTGGGGATGGAAGCCAAACGAGGTCTTTTTGTTATGTGGACGACTTGATTGAAGGTATTTATCGCCTTTTGAACAGCGATTATTCCGGGCCGGTGAACATTGGGAACCCCCACGAAATCACCATTCGAGAATTTGCCGAAGAAATCCAGGCCCTAACCGGGACCGATCAGCCCATCACCTACCTGCCGTTGCCTCAGGATGATCCCAAACAAAGAAGGCCGGACATCACCCTGGCCCGTGATTTGCTGGGCTGGGAACCCAAAGTCCGCCGGGCCGACGGTCTCAGGGACACCTTGGATTATTTCCGGTCCCTACCCCGGGAGGAATGGTTCAAAGAAGCGCATGGCCGAGAGTTCTAACGCGGCCCAATGGCATGTGGTCTATACCTTGCCACGCCACGAAAAGAAAGCCGCCCGGGAATTGGAGCTCCAAGGCCTGGAGCATTGGCTACCCCTCCACAAGGTCCGCAAA
>JAIXRA010000109.1 GCA_027485465.1 Bacteroidota bacterium
GCACCGGGAAAGGCAAAAAAGCAGAAATAGGTCATCAAATAATACCCCAACCAAATCAGGGCGGTATAAACGCCCACCAGCCAAGGGGATGGAACATGACGCAGTCCGGTCACGCCTTTGCCTATATCGGCCAAGGTTTGTCGAATTTGGGTTGGAACCGGCACCAGGCGACCCAGGGTTCTCCAAAGCGCCACCACCGTTGCCATTCCCAACAAAAAGGCTACCAAAAAACCGAGGGAAACACCCGAATCGAAATTTGTTTTAACATAATTCAGAACCGGGTCGAGCAACAAATCTTGGTAACCCAACAAGACCCCCAAGGCCAGGACCATCAAGACCGCCAAATCCAACAAACGCTCCAGGACCACCGTGCCAAAGAGCGCACTCAAACCCAAGGGGGTTTTGCGGGCTAAAAGCAGGCAGCGGGTGATCTCCCCCAGCCTAGGCAAAGCCAGGTTGGCGAGGTACCCCGACATGACGGCGTAAAAGGCCTTGAGTGCCGAAGGGCGATGACCCAAAGGTTCGGCCAGCAAGGCCCAACGTAAACCTCTGAACCAATGGCTCAAAAGGCCGCACAGCAAAGCCGCTCCTATCCATTCCCAACGGGTTTGAGACAAGGCATCGGCGAATTCTCGAAGATCAATTTTGCGAAAAACCAGGTACAATATGATGACCCCGGCGATCAAAGACAGCAGAGCGCCCCAAGGTCGGCGTCGAGCCGGCTGGGATGGGACTGACGGGGCTGAGCCCGGCTGCGATAAGGCTGGCTGGGTTGAGCCCTGTTGGGATTCGTCGTGAATCATCCGACGATTAACCGGTTGTTATCGTCCGGAAAGACGGTGAGGGGGTGGTGATGGGCCGCCTCTTCGGGGGTGTAAAAACCGTAGCCAATCACAATCACCAAATCACCGACCTGGGCCTTGCGGGCTGCAGGTCCGTTCAGGCAAATGATCCCGGTATCTGCTTCGCCCTCGATGACATAGGTTTCCAACCTTTCGCCGTTGTTGATGTTGACCACCTGAACACGCTCGTAGGCCATCAGGCCCGCGGCATCCATCAAACGCTTGTCAATGGTAATGCTACCGATGTAATGCAACTCAGCCTGGGTGACCTTGACACGGTGCAATTTGGATTTGACCATTTGTATCCACATAAGCGGTTTTTTGGAGGGGTTGGACTGCGAAAAGCGGGCAAATCTACGGAGCAAGGAGCTCATTATCGATTAAACGAACCGAACCCAGCCAACCGGCAAAAAGGGCGCGCGGCAGGCCGTAGTCGGCGGGACCGGACCAGGGGTCCAAGGTCCCATCCCGGACCAGGCTGAGGTATTCGGGGCGAAGGCCCTCCTGTTCCAGGCGATGAAGGCCCCCTTCGATCAGGGCCGATGGGGACAAGGGAACGACACCCATGGGCGATGCTGCACCCATGGTCGATGCTGCACCCATGGGCGATGCTGCACCCGAAAGCGATGGGGCCAGGGCCTCTTTCATCCAACGCCAGGTCCGGGCTATGCCGCGCGCCCGCTCCAAATCCTCGGCACTCAGCAATAAATTCCTGGAACTCAACGCCAAACCCATCGCATCCCTCACCGTTGGCCTTCGGTGAAGGACCGGCTGCTGTCCCGGTCTCAAATCCAAGAGCCGTTGCACAACCAAGCATTGCTGATAATCCTTGAGCCCCATATAGAGGTCGGTGCAAGGGATGAGGTCCAACAAACGCCCCACCACTTGCGCCACCCCTTGAAAATGCCCGGGGCGCCAGGCCCCCTCCAAAACCGTATCCAAACCGCCCAAATCGTACATCGGGGGCTCCCATCCTCCCCCCAACAAATCCCCCACCTCCGGCATAAAAACCAAATCCACCCCGGCCGGCTTGAGGAGGGCCAGATCCTCTTCCTCATGGCGCGGGTATCGGGCCAAGTCTTCGGCCCGGTTGAATTGGAGGGGATTCACAAAAATGCTGCAAATCACCACCCCTGTTTGGGCCCTGGCCTCTTCAACCAAAGCCAAATGCCCCGCGTGCAGAGCCCCCATGGTGGGCACAAAGCCCAGCGAGGCTCCCTTCGAATTCAGGTCATCCAAGACCTGCCTCAGGTGGGCAAGCGTTCGTACAATCTGCATGGTTGCTAAAGATAGGTTAATATCTCGGTGTCAAATTTTGCGATTTTCGCTTTATTATCTATATTTTTGCAGTATCATAATTTGTAGAGGACCCCGATGAGCGCCAAACCCCGTATTTTGTTCGTTTCGCATGAAATGAACCCCTACCTTCAGATCAGCGAAATAGCCCAAGCCGCCCTACAGTTGCCCAAAACAATGCAGGAAAGAGGCATGGAGATTCGGGTTCTAATGCCCCGCTACGGTAGCATCAACGAACGCAAGCACCGCCTCCACGAAGTTGTCCGCCTCTCGGGCATCAATATCGTCATCGGCGAAACCGATAACCCTCTCATTATCAAGGTTGCCTCCTTACCGCAGGCACGCATGCAGGTCTATTTCTTGGATAATGAGGACTTTTTTCACCGCAAACACGGCATCCGCGATGACAAAGGCAAATTCTTTGCTGACAACCATGAGCGCATGATTTTTTTCAACAAAGGCGTTCTGGAAACCATCGTCAAACTGGGCTGGGCCCCCGATATCATCCATTGCAATGGCTGGATGACCTCGCTAATCCCCCTTTACCTCAAGCGCTACTACCGCCACTCCGCTGTTTTTGGGCAATCCCGCCTCGTTTATTCGGTCCACCCTTCTCAATTCAAAGAAAAACTAGGCAAAGACCTGCAGGCCAAGGCCCTCATCGAAATGGTCTCCGAAGAAGACCTCGCCTGCCTGGCCCCCTTGGACGAAAACAGCCTGCACCAACTGGCCATCCAGCATGCCGACGCCGTCACCTACGCCGAATCCTTGGGCGACAGCTTCCCTCATGCCAACCCAGCCGCTCCCATCATCACTTTTAATAGCCAAAACCTGGCGGATGTCCACCAGGACCTTTACCAAACTCTGTTACAATCCGTGACCGAAACGGTCGGTTCATGATGAATCGTCCATTTTGGGGCCGACTGACGGCCCTGGTACTTGCCTTGGCCGGGGGCATGGGCCTCGTGTCCTGCAACCAAGAAGGCACGTTGGGACTGGACCTCCTACCCGACAAGGACCGTTATCTCACGATCACCGACAGCGTGAGCCTGGTGGGCGGGACCGTTCTCGAAGATTCCTTGCAAAGCCAATTACCCGGTTCTTTTCTGCTAGGAGAGCTCAACAACCCCGGTTTTGGAAAAGCCCGTGCCTCCTTTGTTTTTCAAGTCCTCCCCAGCAGCGAAAACATTCGTTTGGGAGACCCTGATTCCACCCTCACCTTGGATTCCCTGGTTTTTTCGATGAGCCTGGCCGGTTACCAAGGCGATACCAATACCAGCCTGGTCCTGCGCGTTCATCGTTTGGCCGGTACCGTGGCCCCCAACCGGACCTATTATTCCCGGGAACTCGTCCGTACCATCGGTGAACCCCTGGGCCAAAGCATTTACCGGTACCGCAGCGGAGTCATTGACCCCATCAACGAGCCGGTTGGTCAAAACCTGGACTCTGTTATCAAATACAGCGGCGTTCTGCGCATGCGCTTGGATCAAACCACCGCCGGACTTCAACTGGCCCAAGGCCTGCTCGCCGGCAAAGACAGCGTTGAATACAAAGACGCCGGCTCTTTTGTCCGTTTCTTAAACGGCCTCTGGGTCGAAGCCCAAACCGACCCCAACATCCTTCGCAACGGAAACGGGCTTTTGCTTCAAAGCAGCCCTGTCGCCACCCGCACCGGGCTCTACCTCTACTACAAAAACGGAAGCCAACGCCGACGCCTTGATTTGATGTTACGGACTGTTTCGGGTAGCCGCAATCGTTTTGAATTTGACTATGCCAACTCCGAGGTAAAGCAAGCGATAGGCCGCAACAGTGAAACCGATACCAGCCTGGAATTCACCTATGTACAAGCAGGGTCCGGGGTCAAAACTCGGCTCAGCTCCGAATCCCTACACCGCGCCCTACGCCGACAATTGGGCGCCGGAGACAGCACAACCCTGCCCACCGCATCCGGTTGGGTCATACACAAAGCGGTGCTGGAATTTGTGAACGCCGATAGCAGCGGTTTTGGCGGCGTGGCCCCTCCCAGCCAGCTCTTTTTGGTACCCTTGGACAGCCTAGGCCGTAACATGGCATCGCGCATGCCCGATCTTTTTGAAAGTTATTACGACGGAAATCTCCGCAACGGCCTCTACCGCTTTGGAATAACTCGCTATGTTCAACAATTGTTGGCAGAAGGCCCCAAAGGCGAAGATCTGGGAGTCATCCCCGTCAATCCGGTGGGCAATCTGGCCATGGTCCGGCTGCGGGTCCGGCCCCGATTGAGGGTAACCTACACCCGCATTCCTTAACCTATCTTTGAATTTCCAAGGAACGAACCCCTTGGCAACCAAACCCTTCTCTTATGTGTGGAATTGTAGCCTATATGGGAGACCGCCAAGCGGCCCCACTGCTCATCAAAGGACTCAAAAGGCTGGAATACCGGGGCTACGATAGCGCCGGGATTGCCATCATGAACGATGAACAGCAAATCACCGCCTACAAAAAAGCCGGCAAAGTCGCCGATCTCGAAGCCAATATCGGCGACCAGGATACCCAGGGCCACCTAGGCATTGGTCATACCCGCTGGGCTACCCACGGTGAACCCAACGACCGCAACGCCCACCCGCATTTTGGGCACAACGGTTTGCTGGCCTTGGTACACAACGGGATTATCGAAAATTACCAAACCATCAAGACCCAACTCCAAAACAAGGGTCATCAATTCCTCTCGGACACCGATACCGAGGTTTTGACACATCTGATTGAATATATTTATACCGAACAACAGGTCAGCTTCGAAGAGGCCGTACGTCTGGCCCTCAACGAAGTCCACGGTGCCTACGCCATCGTGGTTCTTTCCAAAAAAGACAAAGACACCTTGGTAGCCGCGCGCAAAGGTTCCCCTTTGGTGGTCGGTGTTGGCAACAATGAATTTTTCTTGGCTTCGGACGCCTCCCCCATCATCGAACATACCAAAAGCGTGGTCTACCTCAACGATGGGGAAATGGCCTGCATCCGCGATCGCAAGCTCAGCATTCAAACCATCCACAACGAAAAGAAAGATGTTAAAATACATCAATTGGAGATGGAGCTTGAAGCCATTGAAAAAGGCGGTTTCGAGCATTTTATGCTCAAAGAGATTTGGGAACAACCTCGCTCTATAGCCGACTCAATGCGCGGAAGGGTTCGCAGTGATATTGGAAAAATTCAGATGGGAGGTTTGTTGGAATACCAATTCAAATTGGTGAATGCCCGGCGGATTCTCATTATTGGATGTGGTACATCGTGGCATGCGGGTTTGATTGGGGAATACCTCTTCGAAGAATTTGCCCGCACCCCGGTGGAGGTGGAATACGCCTCCGAATTCCGGTACAGAGACCCGGTCATTTATCCGGAAGATGTGGTGATTGCCATTTCCCAATCCGGAGAAACGGCCGATACCCTAGCAGCCATCGAAATGGCCAAAGAAAAAGGAGCCACCATCCTAGGGGTTTGCAATGTCATTGGATCCTCCATCGCTCGCGCCACCCATGCGGGGGCCTATACCCATGCCGGTCCCGAGATCGGGGTGGCCTCCACCAAAGCCTTCACCGCCCAGGTCACCGTACTGGCCCAGATGGCCTTGTGGACCGGATACCGCAAAGGCGCCATTTCCAGAACCCAATTGCAGAACAATTTGGTGGAACTCGAAAGCATCCCCCCTTTGGTCGAGAAAATTCTCCAAACCGAGGCCCATATCCGGGATATCGCTGCCAAATTCTGCGATGCCCGAAACTTCTTGTATTTGGGCAGGGGTTACCAATTCCCCGTTGCCTTGGAAGGAGCGCTCAAACTCAAGGAGATATCGTACATCCATGCCGAAGGGTACCCGGCTGCCGAAATGAAGCACGGCCCCATTGCCCTGATTGACGAAGAAATGCCGGTTGTTTTCATCGCCACCCAAAACGCTCAATACGAGAAGGTTATTTCCAACATGCAGGAAGTCAAATCGCGCAAGGGTGTCATCATCGCCTTGGTCACCGAGGGCGATGTACAAGCCGCCGAGATCGCCAATTATGTGATTGAGGTGCCTCCGGTTCAAGAAGCCTTTGCGCCCTTGCTGACCAGCATTCCTTTGCAATTACTGGCCTACCACATCGCTATCCTCAGGGGTTGCAATGTGGACCAGCCCCGCAACCTGGCGAAGTCTGTGACGGTGGAGTAGAGGATTTTCAAAACAAACCGGTGATTTGACCGTGCTCATCCATGCGGATTTGGTTGGCGGCAGGGACTTTGGGAAGACCGGGCATGCGCATCATTTCACCGGCAATGGGTACGACAAAGCCTGCACCAGCACTGATTTGAACATCCTGAATCCGGAAGGTATAATCGGTAGGGGCGCCGAGGAGCTCCGGGTTGTCCGATAGGGATTTTTGGGTTTTGGCCATGCATACCAACAGGTTACGACCCAGAGACGCTTCGAAATAGGCCAGTTGATCGGCGGCCTTGGGGCTAAACAGCACCTCCGAGGCGCCATAGAAGCGGGTGGCCAGGGTGTGGATTTTGTCGGCAAGGGGCGCATCCGCTTCGTAGAGAAAGCGGGGCGGGGGTGGTGGGCCCTGGAGGCGGTGCATGACGGCATGGGCCAGGGCTTCGGCTCCTTGGCCTCCCAGGGCCCAGGCGTCGCAGACGACGGCGTCTACGCCCCACCCCCGGCAATGCTCGTGGACGATGCGGATCTCCTCGTCGGTATCGGTGCCAAAGCGGTTCAACGCCACCACAGGCACCAAGCCAAAAAGCGCAGCGTTGGTGATGTGTTTTTGTAAATTGGACAAACCCTTGAGGAGGGCCTCCGCATTGGGTTCTGCCAGCTGCTTGAGGGATTGACCACCGTGATAGCGAATGGCGCGCAATGTTGCGACCAAGACCAAGGCATCCGGGAACAAACCACCGTTACGGCATTTGATATCAATAAATTTTTCGCCGCCTAAATCAAAACCAAACCCAGCCTCGGTTACCGTAACATCGCTGTAATTGAGCGCCGTATAGGTTGCTAACAACGAATTGGTCCCCTGCGCAATGTTGGCAAAGGGCCCCCCGTGCATCAACACCGGGTTGCCCTCCAGACTTTGGACCAGGTTGGGCTTGAGGGCATCGCGCAGCAAAGCCGCCAAGGCCCCCGTTCCCCCCAAATCACCGGCCAATACCGGGCCATCAGCGCCGCGTCCCAACAAGATTCGATCCAGGCGGGCCTGCAAATCAGCCGAATCCTTGGAAAGGCAGAGAATGGCCATGAACTCCGAAGCAGCGGTGATATCAAAACCACTTTCGCGGGGTACCCCGTTGGCCTTGCCCCCCAAGCCCAGCGTCACCTGCCTCAAGGAGCGGTCGTTGAGGTCCATGACACGGCGAAACAGTACCGAACGAGCATCCAGGCGACCGGGGGCCGTTCCAAAATGCAA
>JAIXRA010000063.1 GCA_027485465.1 Bacteroidota bacterium
ATTTCGTGGCTTTCTGCATTGTAGATGACAGGTAGCACCACATAGCCCCATTCTTTGCCCTCCTTTTTACGCAGGGCGCGACCCAAGGCTTGGACGATGTCCACCTTGCTCTTTCGAGGGTCTGCATAGACGATGCAGTCGATATTGGGCACATCCACGCCTTCTGTCAGGCAACGTGCATTGGTAATCACTGCCTTGGGAGATTGCGCAAATTCCTGAATGATTCGGTTTCTTTTGCTGGTCGGTACCTTTCCGGATACGGTGAAAGCATCTACAGGCTCGTAATGGTAAGTCGTGGAGATATGTCCCTGAAGGTCTTTGTTACGGATGGCCTTATCAATCGAAGCGTGAAACGAAACAGCGTTGCGTATGGGGTATCGATCCATTGCTTTGCGGAGGGCCAACATGGAGGCGAGGGAACGGGCCTCGGTCTCTTTGTTCCACTTTGCGTTGGTCTGAACAAGGTGGTTTTTCTTAATGAAATCGGCTATTTCGGCTTTGGAAACTTCGATGGTGATGACCTTATAGTCCGTCAGTAAACCCAGGTCTATAGCCTCCTTAAAGCTCATATGCGCAAAGGTTTCTCCGTAGATGGCCTCATCGTCCATGGAGATGATATCGTCCTTGGAACCTCGGTAGAATCGTTCCGTTGCCGTCATGAAGATTCGCTTCTGGACACCAATGTTTTCGTCAAAAAGCAGGTACGAAAAGAGTTTCTTTTCTGCACCTACCGTCTTGTGGGCTTCGTCGAAAATCCCCAAGTCAAAAGTGAAATTTAATTTTTGGCAGGCTTCCCCAACGATTCGTCCGCTTTGGTAGGTCGTGAAGAGGATGATTTCCTCGTTTTTGTTTTGCTGCAACCAGTTTTGGATGTAAGCCGGATCCGTCAAACAGGGAACGCCCAGGTTTTCGGTATAGAAAACAACGTCATCGTCTTTACCGATGCCTTCATCGGAACATACGCAGAGCCACTTGACCTTCCGATCCAACGCAACGATTTCCCGGAGGTAAACATCCAGGGTTTGTTTGACCAAAGCAAGGCTTGGAACCGCAATCAGGGTCGAACGAGCCTTGAGTTGCTGCAGCATCCAAAAGCCGGTGAGACTTTTCCCTGCCCCGCAGGGGAAAATTAACTTACCACGGTGGTTGCCTTCTTGTCCAAAGTACACTTGAGCCGAGTCAAGGGCTTTTTGTTGATGCGGTCTTGCCTGGCTTGGGGTGAGTTTGAGAGATTGGCCCTTTGCTCTAGCCCTGCACCAATCAAAAAACTCCTGATCCAGTTTGCGCCATTCATCGGCATTGATAAAACCGATGTTCTTTCGACCCTTGTAGATCTTGGCATAATCGTCTACGGTCGTGCAGACCAAGCAATGGGCAATCTTTTCAGCAATCCCTGTACTGAGGGAAACAAAGGTGGAGATGGAGCGGTGGGATAGGGTTTGGTTTTCGTCCTGAAGGTATTTGCACTGAATGGCCCAATAGGTGCCTTCGTAAGTCTCTGCCACTAGGTCAATGCCTTGATCGTTGCTGGGCAGATTCAGCGATTCCCTTACCGTTGTCGGGATTTCCTTTTGGAGCCAAACTGTTTTGAGCTTGGTTCGGTATACCGGGTGGTATTCTAGGTAAAGCTTGGTCAATTCCTCAAAAGCCGTTCCCTTCTCGAGGGCAGATTTCGCTTCGAGGTGATTCTTGAAGTCGTTCCAGGAACCAATTTTTGGAAACAAACTTATAAAACTCAATTCCGGTCTATCAATTTCTAGTAAAAATAGCCACTTTATAAATAAAATGACTCAAATAGGTTATGTAATCACAACAAAATACAATTCAATTAATCCCTTATTTTTTATATTGACTCTATATGTCAAAATATGTTTTATGTCTAATTTATTTTCTCGATAAAGTAGTATAACAATATTGAAAGATCGCCAAGACTAATCATGATTTGTTTTTATTGGACTAAATTTGGAAATATTTAAATGTTTAATAATGAGAACTAATGTTTACATTTTGGTTTCTTTGCTTCTGTTCGTAGCCACACAGTCGATTGGTCAAACGATTCCCCCCTATGTTCCTACCAATGGCCTTGTTGGTTGGTGGGGTTTTAATGGAGATGCACAGGATGAATCTGGCAATGGGAATCATGGTACAGTCCATGGCGCAACGCTAACCATGGATAGGTTAGGAAATCTAAACGCCGCCTATGAATTTAATGGCTCCAGCAGTATTGCAGTAAATGACAATTCAAATTTGCGTCCTGACCACATAACCATATCGGCTTGGGTTTATGCTACAGGAAATGGGGATAATCCAGTAGTAACGAAGACACGAATTGGAAATCCTTTTGGCCTTGAAGGAGGTGAACAGTATACCCTATTTCAGGGCGCATATAATCAACAAGTTACAACGGGTAGTTTTCAGATCAAGCGTAATGGGAATTGTATCAATGGAGGTGTCGGTTGGTCCAGAATAATACAGGCTGATTCGGTGTTTGAAATGGGCGCTTGGCAGTTAATTACTGCAACCTACGATGGATTCATAATGAAATTATACAAAAACAGCAATCTGATCGGTAGTCATAGTCCACCTCCCGGTGCTATTGATAATTGTAGTGGGGGTACTTTGAACTTTGGAAGGTATTGGGATTCAAATTTCTTCAACGGAAAGATTGACGACATAGGAATTTGGAACCGCGCGCTTAATCAGCAAGAGATCAACAGTTTATTCGGCTTACAACCGCCGATTCAAATGAGTGCACTTTGTCTTCCGACCATCATTACAACGACACCTATATCCGTTGGCATCGATAGTGCAATTGTCGGCGGAAATATTATCCATGATGGAGGCAGTTCGATTATTCTCAAAGGCGTATGTTACTCTACATCACCGCGTCCCCATATGGGCAGTTTGAGAACGGAGGATGGAGCAGGCAATGGCCCATACAGTTCTATTTTAAGGGGTTTAGTGTCTTCAACCGCTTATTACGCAAGAAGCTATGCCAAGAACTCCAATGGCGTGGTTGTGTACGGGAATGAGGTAAATTTTACAACGAGTTTAGCGTCGCCCGGTGTTCGGTGTCCAGGTGTGCCAACTGTAAGTGATATCGATGGTAATGTTTACAACACGGTGCTAATAGGGAGTCAGTGTTGGATACAAAGCAATTTGAAAACAAGTAGATATAGGAATGGCGATAGTATCCAGACGGGGTTAAGTGCTCAGGATTGGGGAGGCGCCACTACCGGCGCTTACGCCATATATGATAACAATATGTCAATTGGTAATTCATATGGGTATTTATATAATTGGTATACAGCCCTGGATAGTCGAGGTGTTTGCCCAATAAATTGGCATGTTCCCACCGATAAAGAATGGAATGATCTGGTTCTTTATCTCGATCCTTTTACTGATACTGCAGGTAACTGGACAGCTGTTCAAAGCACCATTGCAGGCGGGTTTTTAAAGTCAACGGGATTATGGGCCTCACCGAATACAGGGGCCTCGAATTCTAGTGGTTTTTCGTCAATTCCTGCAGGCCATAGAGCACATAATGGCACCTATTATGCCAGTTTAGGTGAACGAAACCATCTATGGAGTTCTTCGATGAGTCCAAATGGGAATCCATGGCTAAGGGCCATGTGGTACGATAACAATGGTATTTACAGGGCAAATTATGACCATCCAAGCAGTGGCATTTCTATTCGTTGTATTAAAAACACCTTGCCGCAGGTCAATACAACTTCTATAAATCAAATCACAGCGACTTATGCTACGGCCAATGGTGAATTGATTTCAGAAGGCGATCAAAACACGGTGAGAGGCTTTTGCTATTCTACTGCCCCCAATCCAACAATTTTGAATGATACGGTTATGAGCGGCTCAGGTCTAGGCGCCTATTCAGACACTCTTATTGGGCTTAATCCCATAACCACCTATTATGTTCGAGCATTTGCCACCAATGGAGCAGGTACTGTATACGGAAACCAGCAAACCTTTAACACAACGGCGATTACAGTAGGTACTTCGTATTTAGGCGGCATCGTATTTTATGTGGATGGTACAGGAAGTCATGGGCTTATTTGCGCTCCATTTGATCAAGGACAGTTTCCATGGGGATGTTACGGCACGGACATTACAGGAACTTCAGCCTTATCAGGTCATGGACTTATTAATTCAAATCTGATTCAATTG
Source organism: Bacteroidota bacterium (assembly GCA_027485465.1). GTDB lineage: Bacteria > Bacteroidota > Bacteroidia > UBA7662 > UBA7662 > SYHX01. The sequence goes on from JAIXRA010000063.1 coordinate 4,186, forward strand.
GCTTGTACTGAAAGGCCAATTGCGGCTAGCATTTGCGGTGATTTGGTATTGAATGGCTTTACGGATTGGTATCTTCCTAGCTTAGGAGATTTGCAATTAATGTACTCAAATTTACGACTTCAAAATCTTGGTGACTTTTCGAATACATGGTATTGGTCATCCTATCAATTTAGCCCTATTACAGCACGGGCCATGAATTTTGCTAATGGCAATTTAAACAACGGTAATTTTAACAAAGTTAATTTGACCCAGGTACGGGCGGTACGCAGCTTTTAAAGAACGAAAATTATGCCATTCTAAAGCAAATTGGTTAATTCATTTTCTGATTCCTCCATGGTTTTAGAGGAAACCGACGATACGGCGGCTAGGTGGGATTTATCGAATGGTAAATGATGTTCCGGGAAAACCGTTAAAGGTCCCGTAATTGTTCCCTGAATTCATGAGGGGATATTCGCTGCTGGCCTTTTGGTCTCCGTTGATGTAGAGATTCAAAATTGCTTTGCCGGAAATGGCGGCCGAGGATCCTGCCCCGTAGTAGGACAGCTTTAGGGGGCGTTGTTCGGTGTACAAAGTGAACTCCTTGGTCCAAGTGGTTCCTGTGGGCGTTGCCGTTTCGGTTTGCATGGTGCCCGTGGAATTGGTGTAGTTGATTTGGAGGCCGTAGCCCCCAAATTGAGGGACAAAGCGCGAAGGAACCACGATTTCGTACTTGATGACGAGAACGCCTTGCAGGTTGTCTTTTTGGCAAGCCCCCAACAAAAACGCCCATAGAGCGAGTACGAGGGGGCATCGAAGACAGAAGTTCCTGGCGTTGCGGGCAAGTTTCATGGGAAACTCGGCTTGGAGACTTCTAAGTTAACTAATTTTTTGATTTTCTTGTTTTAGTCGGCCTTTGGTGTATTTACCAAGATGAGGGTTGGTTGGGTTGGCTGCCTCGTCCGTTGGGGCTTGGTCAAGTAGGTCTTGGCAGGCGGGGCCGCAGCAGCCGTTGAGCCGTTCGCTGCAAGCGGGGCACTGAATAAACAGTTGGTGGCAGGCTTTGCGGGCACAGTTGGTGTAGTGATCGCAGGGTTCACCGCAGAGATCACATTTTCCTAACACATCTTCGCTGATACGCTCACCCATTCGTTCATCAAAGACAAAGTTGCGTCCTTTGAATTTATTGGGCAGGCCTTGTTCGCGGATTTGGTGGGCATAATCAATGATTCCACCGTGAAGTTGATTCACATCCGTGAAGCCTTTGTATTTGAGCCAGGCCGAGGCCTTTTCGCATCGAATTCCTCCGGTACAATAGAGGAGGATTTTGCGGTCTTCTTGTCCGGCCAAGAGGCGCGGGACCTGTTCCAATTCTTCGCGGAACGTATCGACATCCGGGAGGAGGGCCCCTTCGAAGTGCCCAATTTTGCTTTCGTAATGATTGCGCATATCTACCACCAAGGTTCCGGGTTCTTCCATGGCGGCGTTGAATTCGGCCGCGTTGAGGTGACGGCCAACCTTGGATGAATCAAAGGCCGGGTCGTCGATTCCGTCGGCCACGATTTTGGGACGGATTTTGAGGGTCAGTTTGTAGAAAGACTTCCCGTCGTCTTCGACGGCGATTTTGAGCGGAATGCCTTGGAGGTATTCGTTTTGTTGGAGGTTCTCACGGAAGGCATCCATCGCGTGTTCCGGGATGGACATTTGGGCGTTGATTCCTTCGTGGGCCAGGTAGACTCGGCCAAAACAACCGAGGGCCTGCCATTCACTGTAGAGTTGATCGCGGAAATGGGCAGGGTCCGCAATGTGGATGTATCGATAGAAAGAGAGGGTGACCCGGTGAAAGGTTTCCTCCATCAGTTGTTTGCGAAGGAGCTCGCGGTTTACCGGATTGTGCAAAACGGCCATGGGCGCGATGGAAAGGTGGGTCTTGGGTGGGTGATACAGGATTCGAACCTGTGACCCCTGCCCTGTCAAGGCAGTGCTCTAAACCAGCTGAGCTAATCACCCGAGGGTTGGCAAAAATACGCAACAACCAGGGTGTTTAAAGCAAGGGTGTTTAAACGTTTGATGACGGGTCGAATGGAGGTCAGGGCGGAGTTTCGCGTCCAAATGGTGAGGGTTTACAGCGGTTTGTTGCAGGGTCTGGAGGCTCGATTGTTGACGGTCGAAGTGGATTCAGATCTCCGGTCCTTTGGTTTTTATTTGGTGGGGATGGCGGATTCGGCCGTGCGTGAAGGGCAATTGCGGATCCAAAATGCGGTGCGGAATGCAGGGTTTCATTTACCGCGCTGTCGGCATTTGGTGAACATGGCCCCGGCTGATTTGCGCAAGGAGGGGGCGGCGTATGATTTGACCATTGCCTTGGGGTTGTTGGCCGAAGCGGGGATTTTGGAATCGGACCGTTTGGGGGACTTTTTGGTGATTGGAGAGTTGTCGTTGGACGGAAGAATCAAAGGGGTGCGGGGTATTTTGTCGGTGATGGATTTGGCGGATCGGCAAGGCTATCGTGGGGTTATCATGCCAAGAGCTAATCTGCCCGAGGCGTTGTGGTGTCCGCGTGTCAAAGCGTATGCGTTTGATTCCCTGCGCGATGTGGTGGAATTTGTTATGGAAGGCTGCCCGGAAGAGGCTGCTTCGGCTGCGTCTGTGTTGCGGCCTGGGCCGGCGGCGGTACCTTCGGTACCAGGCGGCGTTGCCGCCCAGCGACCCCTGCAGCAGGTCAGGGGCCAAGCCTTGGCCAAGCGCGCCCTGCAGGTCGCTGCCGCCGGCCGCCACAACGTCCTCCTCATGGGTCCCCCCGGTTGTGGCAAAACCATGCTGGCCCATGCTTTTCCGAGCATGTTACCGCCCATAAGCTCCGAAGAAGCCTGGGACCTCGCCCGTATTTATTCATTGTTACCCGACGGCCCGGAACGGCTCAGTGCCACGACTCGGCCCGACGGCCCGGAACGGCTTAGTGCCACGACTCGGCCCGACGGCCCGGAACGGCTCAGTGTCACGGTTCGGCCCGACGGCCCGGAACGGGAAGGCGCCGCCCTTCATCGGCCCTTTCGCCAACCGCATCCTTCTGTATCACTCCCGGCCATGGTAGGCGGCGGCGCCTTTCCTATGCCCGGTGAGGTAACCCTCGCCCATGGCGGTGTTTTGTTTCTCGATGAATTGCCTGAGTTTCGACGCGATGTATTGGAGGCACTGCGCGAGCCTTTGGAGCAGGGGCGTGTGATGCTCAACCGCCATCGCCAAAGCGTCTGTTACCCTGCGCGTTTTGTGTTGATTGCCGCCATGAACCCCTGTCCGTGTGGTTATTATGGAAGTACCGGGGATCGATGCCGCTGTCCGGAATCCCTTGTCATGCGTTACCAGCGACGCATCAGCGGGCCTCTTTTGGATCGAATGGATTTGGTCGTTTGCATGGATCGGGTCAGTGCCGAAGAATGGGCCAGCCACGATAACCAACTTTCGGTGGCAACATCGCCCTCGGCAACATCGGTGCCTCATCCCCCGGCAACAGTTGACCCTCTCCACCCCCCCGGCTCGCCTCTCCACCCCCCCGGCTCGCCATCCTCTACCATTTTGACTCTTGAACCCGTGTTGAGTACCGAGTCCAAAGGATTAATGCATCGTTTGGTTCAGGGAGGAGGCCTCAGTATGCGTGCTTGTCAGCGACTTACAAGGGTTGCTCAAACCATGGCCGGAATGGAAGGCCTGCTAACGGTGGAACCGCAACACTTAATGGAAGCTTATCATTTTAGGCATCCGCGCTTTCTAGCCTCGACCCGCCCGTCCTGCCCATGACCCGCCCGTCCCGGCGCAACCGCGCCCGTCCTGCCCATGACCCGCCCGTCCCGGCGCAACCGCGCCCGTCCTACCCATGACCCGCCCGTCCCGGCGCAACTGCGCCCGGTGCAACTGCGCCAGCCCTATTCCTGCGCGCCCACCGCCTCCTGGCCCTCGGGGTCCAACGAAGCATTGAAATCCACCCGCCCTTGCAAAGCAAGGAACCAACGCAGGGCCTTCCGCATATCGCTGACGTAAACCCGGTCCGCATCGTATTCGGGCAGGGCTTGCTTGAACAAAGCCACCAATGTATCCTCGCCGGCCACGGCCTCCGTGATCGCGGCCTCGGTCATGCCCATTTGGTGGAGATTGCGGAACACATCCCACAACGGAACTTGATCCTCTTGGGTGTAGATGGCAATTTCGGCCAGTGCTGCCACTTTGCTTTGGGCGGGGGCATGCCAACGGCGTGGGGTTGTTTCTAGACTCTCCAACAAATAACCTTGTTTGGAGGTGGTCAGAACACGGTGCAAACCGCTGGTTCCACTGATTTGAACAATTTTGTCAAGGGGATGGGGCATCAGTTGTGGGGATTGGCTTTGTAAAAGTTAAGTTGATCCATGGCCTCAAGATAAAGGCGGCGGAATTCTTCGCGTTCTTTCAGGAGGACCTGGGCTTGTTCGGGTGTCAAAAAGAAAGGGTTGTCTTGGTGCAGGGGTTCCTTGGGCTACAGGTCCGAAAGGTCTATGTGCAACAAAGCCTCGATGGTGCGGAGGCGGTGTGCGGGCCAAACTTCTCTTTCAAACAAGTTGTAAAGGGTAGCTCGCTGCACCTTAAGTTGTTTGGCAACATGTGAAATACTAATCCCACTTTCTTTGATTTTTTGACTGACGGTTTGTCCTGCATGCTTCATGAAATCCAAAATCGGAAACACTCTTTGCCAGGAACTATGCAAATATGTATTCAAATCAAACATAAACGCACTATTTGTTTATCTAAAACCCTCTTAAAACGTCAAAATCGGCCATTTTCAAAAACTTATAGGGTCGCTTTTCAAAATCTTAAGGGGTCGCTCATTTTAGTAAGGCCGTGCATCGATTTGGTCCACATAGTAGACCAAAGCACGATTGGCCACTCGGTGTCCACCACGGGTGGGGTATTGGCCCCCAAAGTACCAATCTCCTCGATGATCGGGGCAGGCGGTATGCAAATCTTCCAAGCGCTGGTAGACGACCTTGATCGGGAATGCCAAACCAGCCGGTGTAATGAGTCGGGCAATTTCCTCCTCCAAATCCCGGTCACTGACCAAGGCGTAAAGGCCCTGCAAGCGGTTGGACAGGGGATGCTCGGTGAGCTCCAAGTCGGCCCTCGCTTCAAGGGTGGCTGATTGCAGACGGTCTTCCAAGCCCCTTTGACGAATCAGGTTCATCAGGGCCTGAAAGGCGATAAAATCCCCCAAGCGACTCATGTCGATTCCATAACAATCGGGGTAACGGATGGTCGGCGCCGAACTCACCACTACCAAGAGCCGAGGTTGAAGACTGCCCAAAATCGAAACGATGCTTTCACGCAATGTCGTTCCGCGGACAATGGAATCATCCATCACTACCAAGGCATCCCGACCATGTTCCAAGATGCCGGAAGTGGTGTCATACACATGGCGAACCAAATCGTTGCGTTGGTGATCATCGGTAATAAAAGTGCGGAGCTTGGCGTCTTTGATAGCCGCTTTTTCGACCCGAGGACGCCGCTGCATGAGGCGTATAAATTCATGGTAATCATCTCCTTGCCTAGAACGCAGGGATTCGGGATCCAGACGGTGCAGGGCATCGGTTCTGGCTTTTTGGAGATGCATTTCGAGCCCTTGCAACATGCCCAAAAACGCCGATTCGGCGGTGTTGGGGATATAGCTAAAAACAGTGTTATCCAGATCTCCGGCGATGGCTTCTAGGATTTGGGGGACCAGCAATTCTCCGAGTTTTTTGCGTTCCCGATAGATAAGAGGGTCGTTTCCTCGCGAAAAGTAAATCCGTTCAAAAGAGCAAGCCGCCAAAGGAGCCTCCTCAAAAACCCGGTGCAGTCCGTAGGACCCATCCGCTCGGATGATCAGGGCATGGCCCGCGGGGATTTCCTGAATTTGGTCCGGGGATATGCCCAGGGCCGTGGCCATCGCCGGTCTTTCGGACGCGGCAACCACGACCTCTTCGTTGGCAAACCAATACGCAGGACGAATCCCATGCGCATCCCTCAAAACAAAGGCATCTCCATGGCCCAAAAGACCGGCCATGGCAAAGCCCCCATCCCAATCCCGAGACGCTTTGCGCAGCACCCGGACCAGGTCCAGTTGACGGCCCACCTCCGCCTCCAGGGCCGAACGGTCACTCATACCGGGTTCGCTGCTCAATTGCTGACTCAGTTCTCGATGCGCTTCGTCCAGGTAATGCCCGATATTTTCCATTACGGTGACAGTATCCGACATTTCTTTGGGATGTTGGCCCAAAAGCACCAACTTTTCGAAGAGCCGGTCCACGTTGGTTAGGTTAAAATTCCCTGCCAAAACCAAATTACGGCTTCGGTAATTGTGCCCCCTCAAAAAGGGATGACAGGCCTCCAGGCTGTTTTTGCCATGGGTTCCGTAGCGGAGATGCCCCAAAAGCAGTTCACCCAAATAAGGCAGCATGGCCTGCATGCGGTCGGGGTCTTGTTCAAAATCCTCTCCACGAACCCCGGCTTCCTGGAAATTCCGGTAAATCCTTTCGAATAGATCCTTGAGGGGTTGGGAGGCTACCGATCGGGCCCGGCTGATGTAGCGGGTCCCCGGGGGTACCTGCAATTTGATGGTCGCAACGCCGGCTCCATCCTGTCCCCGGTTGTGCTGCTTCTCCATGAGGAGGTAGAGTTTTTGGAGCCCGTAATAAGGGGTGCCGTATTGGCGTTGGTAGTACGAAATCGGTTTGCGCAATCGAAGCAGGGCAATACCGCACTCGTGACCAATAGAATCGCTCATAAAGGAATTTGATGAAGAACCGGAAGAAGGAGGGGCGAATGCACGGCCAAAACTACACGATTCTGTTCATGCACCCGCCTTTTGGACCCGTAGAAGGCGGTTTTTTTGCGTAGATTCGCCTGTATCCATGAGCCTTCAAACTTTGATCCGCGCATTGCTCCTATGGGCGTTGGGCCCGGGATGGTTCCTGTCGGCCGGCGCAGGCGCCCTTCGTCCGGTGGACGACCCAGAACTCGCCGTGGGCCAATGGAGGACCCACCTCCCCCTCAACAAAGTATCTTGTGTTGAGAAAGTCGGAACCCGTGTTTATGCCGGATGCACCGGGGGTATTTTTGTTTTTGATACCGAGGACGGTTCGTTGGAGCGAATCACCCGCGTGAACGGTTTGAACGATGTCGAAGTCGCCGTCCTCAGTTATTCCCAAGCTTACCAAACCCTGATCGTGGGTTATGCCAACGGGAACTTGGACCTGTACCGCAATGGACAGTGGGTGGCCTTGGATGCCGTTCTCAAAGCCAATCTGCCGGTGGGCAAAAAGATCCGATCCATTTATCAGGCCGGACGCTTTGCCTACTTGTGTTATGGATTTGGAATGGTCGAATTGGATTTGGCCAAAACCGAGATCCGAAGCACGTTTATAATTGGGCCCGGAGGCCGTTACCTAGGGGTCAATGCCTTGGTGGCCCAGGACTCATTTTGGTATGCAGCTACCGACAGTGGACTCTACCGAGCGCGTCAGGATGCCCCTAATCTTCAAAGCTTTGAGTTTTGGCAAAGGGATACGGCTTGGGGAACCCAAAAGATTCCGGGCTTGGCCTTGTATCGAGATAGCTTGGTGACTTTTCGTCGAGATTCTTTGATTTTGTACAAAGACGGTGGTCAGCGCGCCTTGGTCATCAATCCCGGAGTGGACAATGTTTTTGTGGGGGTCTCCGGAGGCCATTTGTTGGTGGTGAATACCTTTCGGGCCGTTCGATTGGATCCTAACTTGGCTCTTTCCAATTACCCCATCCCCGACGGGGTGGTTTCTCCTTCGATGGCCCTATACGATGGCTACCAAGTATGGATGGGCGATCTGGGTGGTGGGTTGTTTCGCTTCACGCCCTGGGAAACCTATCGTTACCAACCCGAAGGCCCTTCCACCGACAAGGTTTTTCAATTGCGGGCCCATGCCCGGGGTACGGCGGTGGCAGGCGGAGCCTATAGCAGCGTTTTTGGAAACACCTTTGACCCGGCGGGGGCGGCCCTCTTGACTGGTAATCGCTGGCGGGCCCTGAATCGCCAAACCTTGGGGGGAGTGGGGAACCTCTACGATGTTACAGGCGCTTTTCCGGACCCCAACATCGAAGGCCGGGTTTGGTTATCGAGCTGGGGCCAAGGCCTGTGGCAGGTGGACGGGGACAGTGCACGGGGTTACGGGGTCGTCAATTCGGCCCTTCAGGTTCAGCAGGGAACCACCAACGTGGTGAGGCTGAGCGGGGTTGATATGGATGCCTCTGGAGCTTTGTGGATAAGCAATTTTGGGGCCCCCAAACCCTTGGTGGTGCGTTACCCGAACGGGACTTGGAATTCTTTTGCCACCGGGGGTCAGACCGAGTTGCTGGATATGCTGGTGGACCGGACCGGTAACAAATGGATGCGGAATCGGGCTGGGGGAGTGGTGGTGATGGACGCAACCAATACCCGTTATGTTACGGTAACAACAAGCGAAGGAAATGGAGGACTGCCCTCATCGCAAGTCATCTGCATGGCCATGGACCGGGACGGGGCTGTTTGGTTGGGGACATCCCAGGGACCGGTGGTTTTTTACAATCCATCGGCAGTTTTTCGGAGTAGTTTCAACGCCACCCGTCTCAAAATTCAACAAGAGCAATTCGTGGGGTATCTACTGGGCACGGAACAAATTATGTCCATCGCCGTGGACGGGGCCAATCGCAAATGGTTCGGTACGACCAACGGCCTTTGGCTGTTTAATCCCGAATGCACGCAGCTTTTGGCGCAGTTTACGACTCGTAATTCGCCCTTGCTTTCGGATCAGATTCTGGCTTTGGCGGTGGATCCTGTGGCGGGTGAGGTTTTGGTGGGAACCGATCGGGGCTTGATGGGTTATCGTTCTTCGGCCACCCAAGGAGTTCAGGTCCAGGGCGATGTTGAAGCTTTCCCCAATCCGGTGGAACCTGATTTTGAAGGATACCTTTCCGTTCGCGGCTTGGTCACCGATGCCTGGATCAAAATCACCGATGCAACGGGTCAACTTGTTTACCAAACCAAGGCCGACGGGGGCCAGGTCAGCTGGAATCTTCGGGATCCATCGGGTCGAAGGGTGAACAGCGGTGTTTACTTGGTCCATGCGGTAGCTTTTGATAGCTTTGATCTTTCGGCTCAGACCGTGGTGACCAAGGTGGTGGTGCTTACCCGTAACAACGAATAGTGAATTCGCCTCGACGTTTTCTAGTATGCACAAGCACCGGGGTTTGGTTCTAAGGCAGGTCCCTTACCAGGATCACCGTTACATGCTTTACTTGTGGACGCGGGATTCAGGGCCTCAGTCGTTCTCGGTCTTCGCGTCCCGCAGTACCCCGGGTATGCTTCGTTCCGGTCAATTAATGCCCCTGCAGGAGTTGGAATTGATAACAACAGGCGCCTCTTCTTCGTCAATTCAAAGGGTTCGTGAAATGTATCCTAGCCCACCTGTTTTGGGTGATTTGAACGGGATGCAGCGGATGGCTTACGGACTCATGGCCGAGTGGCTGGCCTCGGTTTTGGCCGAAGGCCAAAACGAAGCGGCCTACTACGATGAATTCTCCGCCCAATTGCTGGAGAGTTTTGACCGCACCGATACCCTGGCGGTGGTGGCCGAATGCCTTGCGGGCCTCAGCCGACACCTAGGCTTTGCTCCCGATCCTCAAAGCTATCGCGTGGGTTGCCTGTTGGACGGAAGCAGTGGGGCCTGGATGAATCCGAACGAGGCGCCTTTGGCAAACGCCTGGCGAATGGGTTCGGCCTCCAGCGCTGTCTATGTGCAGGCTCTGAATGGTTTTGTCGGCGCGGGCAGCAACCATGCTGAATTCCTTAACGAATTGGCTACCTATTTTCAGGTTCATCTGACGGGCTTTCGACGACCCCGCTACCTCTCCCTCCTCCTAAGCACCTAGGGGGCGTTGGGTTCTTCCCACGGACGACCCCTTCATCGTATACGAACGGCCCGCCTTCTGCGTTTAGACGAGACTAAATTACAATCTTATGAAATTCCCCTTTGGTTCACTTTTTGTAGGTTCTCCCCTAGTCCCCAGCCTACTGGCCGTCCTCTTTGTTCTGGGCTCCTGTACGGTCATTCGTCCTGGCCAGGTAGGTATGAAACAGCAACTCGGGGTCTTGTCCGACAAAACCCGAACCCAAGGCGTGGTCTGGTATTTTCCTTTGTCTTTCGATCTGCTTCGGCCGATATCTGCGCTCAATACCTGGCCAAAGACATGCATTTTCTTTCGGAGGGTTTAACGGATAACATTTTGAAATTAAGGAGTATAGAGGCTTTTACCGAATTGGCTAAATCTCCCAATGCCAAGGTGGTGGTCACGGATGGTCAAACCCCTTACCTCATTAAGGATTAGGGATAGGGTCCCAAAAAAAAGCCCCGCACAAGGCGGGGCTCCGGAGTTTTGGACGAACCAAAGGTTGTCCGGTGTATTCAAAAAGATCGTTCTACAACAAAACGGGTCCTAGAAGCGATAGCCAAGGCGAAGAGCACCGTTCATCCGTGCGCCGGGAAGACTAAAGACAAAGGTTGATTTGTCAGCTTCGCGCACAGATATCAAGGCATTGTATCCCACCTCTGATCCAAGGTAAAGGCCATCCGCGATGTAGAAGTCAAAACCTGTAAACAATCCGCCTGCCAGGCTAATGTTGTCAAAGGATTGCATGTTGAGGCCGCCGGCATATCCCCAGTAGGTGGACATACGCTTGGAGCCTTTCATGTGGTTTTCAATCCCGTAAGCGAGAGAGATCTCGTTGAAACGACGGTCTCCACCGCTGTCGGTATCGAGAACAAGATTGATGTTAGCGGCCATACGGCGGGCTTTGTTATCAGCCGTAAAATCGCGTAACATGACACCCCCGCGGGTTGTGTTAAGGCCGGTGCTAAGGTTGTTGATACCGGTTGCGCTCAGTTCGAACAAACGGTCACCTTTCACGGGCTTGTTGACGGACTGGGCCGAGGCCACTCCGGCGCCTAGGACCAGAAAAAGGGCAATCAATTTTAATTTGTTCATAGTTAGGGGGTTTAGGTATCGCAAAGTTAAAATATGATTATTTAACTAGCCACCAACCCGTGGATAAGCTTATTTGTGTCCTAATCCTAGGACATTGTACGCCAATGGAGAGCTTGAGAGCCCTTATCGGGGCTTAAGCAGCAGGTGCTTCCGGCTCAGGGGCAGCGCTAGGCTTGGTCGCCAGGCGAATTTTGCCCTCGATTTCCTCGGCCAATTCGGGATTGTCGGCGAAAAGCTGTTTGACGGCATCGCGACCTTG
>JAIXRA010000040.1 GCA_027485465.1 Bacteroidota bacterium
CTCAACATAGTTCAGGTCCCAACGATTCCGCAGAAAACCACGATCTTGGTCAAAGGATTGTTGGCTTGTATCCCTTCGGCTCCACCAAACGGGCGGCATAACAGGTCCCTGGCCGGCTTCAAAGATTTCGGATACTTGATCGCGGGGGGCGTTTTGGTCTTGAAAATCCAAAGCCCAATTGACCGAATAATTACGCCTTGCTTTGGCTAAACGCTGTCGGAACAACCACTCAAAGCCACCTTGGGGCTGAAGGTTCTCGGTGCGGTTCGTCAACACGTTTTGTGATAATTTGCGGCTTACCCACGTTCCGGGCTGGTTGCCATCTGTGTATCCGCTATCGACGGATACGACCGATGCCAATTGCCCCAAACGGGCAGCATAACTAAAGCGAGGCGTCCAAATCATGGAACGATTGCTATCAGGGTTCCATTCCAATCGAGCAGTCCATCGGCTCTGAAGGTTGTCCTGAAGTTGACGGCTGCTATCGTTTTGGCTTAGGCCGGGGATGCTAAACCATGTTCGGAGGGACGCGGCGTTTTGAACGTTCACCGTCCGTGTCACGAGAAATGAACTGCTCAATTTCCAGGTTCCGGCCCATTGATCGCTGTAATTGAGGGCCGAACTCAGCGTTGTGGTCAGGCCCCTTTGGCTTGGATTGAGCAGAGCCGAACCCGGGTCGGGCATGCCGCGTCCGCCTCCACGCATTCCCCCCATCGAAGAACCGCCCAAATTGGAACCACCTCCTAGCAATCCGCTCAATTCAGCCCCCGAAAAATTTTGTTGATTAATGTTATTTAACAACAAGGCCGCACTAAGCCTGCGTTTCCCCTTAAAATACGTTGCATTCCCTCCCCCCATCCAGCGCCTTCCCTCCGCGGGTGAACCAAGACCCGATGCAGATCCTTCCTTCAGGACCAGGTTATCAAAGGCTCCTTCGGAGCGCTGGGATTCACTCCCTGTAAATTCCCCAACCCCGGTATAAACTTTACCAAATCGACTGTTGTTCAATCCTGTACGAGTGATTAGATTCAATGTTTTTTCGGTGTTACCATCGTTGATCCCCGTAAACTGAGCCTGGTCGCTTTGGCGATCGATCAATTGCACTTTGTCAATGACTTCGGCCGGCAAATTGCGCAAGGCCGCGGTGGCATCGTTCCCAAAGTATTCCTGACCGTCCAATAATACCCGGCGGACTTCTTCGCCTTGGGCTTTGAGTTGTCCGTTCTCCACCGTGATGCCGGGCATTTTTCGAATCAATTGTTCGGCATCCGCATCGGGTGCTGTTCGAAAGGATGATGCATTGATTTCGGTGGTATCACCGCGTTGCTCCACCCTTCGCGCGGTCTCTCGAATTTCGACCTCCCCCAATTCAGTCAAGGCCGGGACCAAGCGCAAAGGCCCCAAGGCGGTATCCACGTTCAGTCGAACCATTCGTTGCCAAGGACGATAACCAACATAGGTGCAGCGCAAACGATAGCCCCCCGCTTTGGGCAGGTTGAGTTCAAAGCCTCCCCTCAAATCGGTGCTGCCCCCCCAGGTTCGGGTGCTATCTCTTAGGGATTGAACCAAGACATTCACCCCGGCCAATCCCTCCCCTGTAACCGAATCGACCACCCGCCCTGTCAATCGCAGGGGGCTTGAGGGCCGTTCACCGGCCGGCTGGGCATGACCCTTCATCATCATGAAGGACCCAACCAAAAGAATTAAGAACCATCGCATTCCCAAAAGAACGATGAAAAACATTCTAAACGGAAGGAATTGGTAGAGATTTTGGGGTTGAAGGGATTTTCGTAGCGAACTTTGGGGCGTGAAAAGAAGCGCCATCCTCCTCCTTTTGCTGCTGGGCACGGGGCTCGCTATTTTGGTGAGCACCCTGGGCGAAAGTAGCTCCTATGTTGATTTTGAGACGGCTGCTACCGAACCGGGTCGCAGTTACCACGTGGTCGGAACCCTGGACCGTTCGGTTCCGTTGGTGTACGATGCCGAAAAAGACGCCAACCTTTTGCAATTTGCCTTGGTAGATCAGAAGGGTCTTAGCAGAACCGTTGTGTACTACGGCGCTAAGCCCCAGGATTTTGAACGCTCCGAACAGGTGGTCGTGGTGGGGGCCATCCAGAAGCAAGCGGGACAGCCCACCTTTGTCGCCGATCAAATTCTCACCAAATGCCCTTCCAAGTACACCGAAGACACCCTCTAAACCCCCGATAAACCTGTGATATCCTACGAAGGCGAATTGTTGTGGCCGGGCAACCTGGGCCATGGAGCCGTCATTGCATCGTTTTGCGCGGCCCTGCTAGGGGTTCTGGCCTACGGACATGCCCTGCTCGGACACAAGCTGGAAAGAGGGCGCTGGGAAACCTGGGGGCGCTGGGCTTTTGGCCTGCACAGCCTTGCGGTCTTCATCGTTATAGGGGTTCTATTTGGAATTATTTACACCCATCGATACGAGTACCATTACGCCTGGTCTCATGCATCCAAAGCCCTGCCGGTTCGATACATCCTTTCAGCATTTTGGGAAGGCCAAGAAGGTAGTTTTTTGTTATGGATTTTTTGGCATGTCGTGCTGGGTTTGTTTTTTTTGGCCAGTACCGGTCGACGATGGGAATCAGGTGTCATGACCGTTCTGTGTTTGGCCCAGTTGATGCTGTCCAGTATGTTGCTCGGCACGCTGTTCGAAATACCGATGCTGGGCAGTCTCAAAATCGGTAGCAGTCCCTTTGTACTGCTCCGTGAAACCCTGCAGGCCCCCATCTTTGATCGCCCGGATTACCTCCAATGGATTACCGATGGGAATGGATTGAACCCTCTGCTCCAAAACCCGTGGATGGTGATCCATCCCCCGGTTCTTTTTTTGGGTTTTGCAGCCTGCACCCTTCCTTTTGGGTACGCAGTCACCGCCTTGGTTCGTCGCCTTTACCGGGAATGGGTGGGACCTGCCCTGGCTTGGACCTTGGTGGCGGTGCTTACCCTGGGGAGCGGGATTGTTATGGGGGCCGCCTGGGCCTACGAATCCTTGAATTTCGGTGGGTATTGGGCCTGGGATCCGGTTGAAAATGCCTCTCTTTTGCCCTGGCTCTTGATGGTGGGGGCCCTGCACGGCCTGCACGCTTATTCCAAAAGCGGTTATTCCCTCAAGTCCACCCTGATGATGGTGATGTTGGGTTTTGTTCTGGTGCTGTACGCTACGTTCTTGACCCGCTCGGGCATACTGGGCGAAAGCTCGGTGCACTCGTTTACGGACCTGGGCTTGTCGGGGCAATTGTTGGCCTTTCTGTTTTTGTTTTTTGGGTTGATGGTGTTCCTGCTGGCCCTGCGCTGGAAGGAAATCCCCGGCAAGGAAAAGGGCGGTGAAGAATCCGGCACCTCCCGCGAGTTTTGGTTGTTTGTCGGAAGCATGACCTTGGTGGTTTCTGCTTTTCAAATTCTACTGACCACTTCCATTCCTGTTTTTAACGCCGTCGCCGGAACCAGCATGGCACCACCCGCCGATGTGGTTGCTTATTACAATCGCTGGCAATTGCCTATCGCGGTTCTCATCCTGTTGATGGGTACCACCGCTTTTCGATTGCGCTTTGGACGCAGCGAGCCGGCCCCGGTGCTTCGTTGGATGATGATGATCACCGTCGTATCCGTGGTTTTGACGCTGCTGATCGGGTATACGCAGCAGATCGGGTATTGGTCCTATCTGTTACTCATCTTTGCTGCATGCTATGCCATGGCGGGCAATCTTCATCTATTGTTTTTGGCCCGCAAACGACTCGCCGCCCAGGGTGGACTCTGGGCACATTGGGGGTTTGCCTTGATGATGTTGGGCGTCTTGGTATCTTCCTCACGCAAGGAAGTGGTATCCCTCAACCTGGATGGCACCCCTTTGGGCAGCAATTTCTCGCCGGCCCAGGCCCGTGAAAATGTGTTAATCTACCAAGATCAATCCAAAACGATGGCAGGTTACCAGGTGACCTATACCGGTGACTCGATCGCAGGTCCCAACCGATATTACAAACTGCTTTTCCAAAAAAAGAACGCCCAAGGCCAGTGGGTCTACCATCGAACCCTTTACCCCAACGCCCAAATCAATCCCAAAATGGGGCTGATTGCATCGCCCGCTACCATGCATTTCTGGGACCACGATTTGTACATGCACGTTACCCAGGTTCCGGATCCCGAAAATTTTGAACAAAAGTCCCGGACCTACGCAGAGCCTGTTTTGCATTACCTCGATGCCCGAGGTGATACGCTGATGCTCAAAGAATCGCTTGTCATTTTTGAAGGGCTCCAAACGCGATTGGACGATGAGTGGAAGGAGGAAACCGCCGGTGCTGAAGCCGCTGTAGGTGCCCCGCTGCGGGTTCGCAATCTCAACGAAGAATTTCGATTGATGCCCGTCTATGTTCTTCGCGGTGGGGTTGAATTCCGCTATCCGGACCAGACCCAAGAACCCGGAATGCGGGTTGAATTACAAAAAATTGATCCGCAATCCGGCCAGGTTGCCTTATCCGTCCAAACCTTGCAACCCGCACCACGGGCCTATGTTGTTCTCAAAATGTTACGGTTTCCCTGGATCAACGCGGTTTGGTACGGCAGTTTTCTCTTGGTTGGGGGACTTAGCCTGAGCGTTGTCCACCGCAACCGTCAATACAGCCGTGAGCGAACCGCTGATTAAGCAGGGACCAGTCCAAGAGACCAGCCTGACCTTGGTCGGTTCGGGACAGGCCGCGTGGGCCCTGGGTTCTGCACTGCATGAGAGTGGTGTCCGGGTTCAACGGGTCGTAGCTCGGCCCAACGGGCGGGGTGCCGCTCTGGCCCAGCGTCTTGAGGCATCGTGGGTGCCCTGGCATGCGGATCAACCCCTCCCCAATCATTGGCCACCCTCCCCTGACCAAACCGGCCCTGACCAATCCCGCGTCACCTTGTTGGCGGTTTCGGACGATGCCCTTCCAGAGGTGGCCTCTTTTTTTGGAACCGATCAAACCGATGCCCTTGTTCATTGCAGCGGAACTCGCTCTTTGGAGGACTTGGCCGTTCATCCGGCTCGTGGGGTTTTTTGGCCCATCCTCAACCTCAGCAAGGCGGTTGAAACGACTTGGAAGGGGGCGCCCATCCTCATCCAAACCGAGGATGCATCCCTCCATCAAACCTTGCACCACTGGGCCCATCGAATCGGTGCCACAGCGCGGGATGTGACCGAAGTCCAACGGCAAAAACTGCATTTAGCAGCGGTTATGACGGCTAATTTTAACAATATACTTCTGCATTGGGGGCATCTTTTGACCCAAGAATGGGGAACCCATCGGGACTTATTTTCCATCCTCTCGCAACAGTTAAATGAATTTGAGCAAAACCCCCAAGACCCTTTGACCCGTCAAAGCGGCCCTGCCTGGCGCGGTGACCAACAAACCTTGGAATCCCATTTGCGCTTGCTCCAGGACGATCCGGAAGGAACCGCCCTCTACCGATGGTTTAGCAGCCTGATCCAGCGATTGCGCGATCAATCCCCCACTTAAATCCATCCTTTGAGCCGATTCGCCTCTATCGCCTTGGTCCTACGAGGATTGCGACCCATCAACTTGATTCTCTTGATGTTGGCCCTTCCGTCGTTCAGGTATTTTTTGATGTTACCGGTTCTTGAAACCCGTTTGCTCAACTTTGGATTAAGCGATACGGGATTTGCCCTTTTGGTCCTGGGCGCGGGCATGATAGCCGGGGCAGGCAACCTAATCAATGATTATTTCGATCAGTTAAGCGACCGAATCAACCTCAAACAAAGGCAGGTCCCTTCCGAAAAAGTATTTTGGTCGGTGTACACCACCCTCAACCTCCTGGGGCTCTCGCTCTGCGGTTGGGCCGCTTGGGAAGCTGGTTTGCTCAACCTAACCCTGATTCCCCTGGCCGCCGTGATGCTCCTGTTCCGCTATTCGGAGCATTTCAAAGGCCGAAGTTGGTCCGGACCCCTGGTCATTGTTTTGTTATGCCTGCTATGGGTGGCCCTGCCTTGGCTCTATGAATTCAAGGCCATGGGCATCCTCTACCGCTATTATCCCACCGACGCCCAATTCCTGAACCAAACCTGGCTGGTTTACCTGGGGCTGGTGGCATTGGTCACCCTAAGTCGTGAACTCATCAAAGCCTGCCAAGACAGGGCCGGAGACCTCGCAGCCGGTCTTCAAACCGTTGCGGTGGTGATGGGCCTCAAGGGTTGTCGGAACATGGCTTTCGGAGCTTGGCTACCGGTTCCTATTTTGAATCTCTTTGTGGTGCGACACCAGGTCTTGACCGGCGCCATCGCGGAATCCCTCTATTCAAGCATCGCACTCGTCTTGGCGTTGGTGATCACCTTCCGTCTTTACCGCGTACAATCCTCCGACGAAGCTGCGCGGGTTTCGTTGCTCCTCAAAGCCTATTTGGCCCTGGGTATCGGATCGCTTTGGGTCTATTATATGTTATTTCTTTACATGGCCCCGTGATGATGCCCACCGCCCCACTCAAATTGCGCTACAACTTGGTATTGGGATCAGGTTCTCCCCGTCGACAGGAATTACTTCAGCGAGTCGGCCTGCCCTTTGACCTGCGGGTGGTACCGGTGGATGAAACGGTGGATCCCTCTTGGAAAACGGACCAAGTAGCCGAGCATCTTGCCCTCCAAAAAGCACGGGCCATCCCCATCGCTGATCATGAATTGCTGCTGACGGCCGATACCTTGGTTTTGTGCAAAGGCCAAATCCTGGGCAAACCCAAAGACCCAGCGGAGGCCGTCGCCATGCTACGCCTTTTGTCAGGGAACGAACACGATGTCATGACCGGGGTATGCCTGAGGACCACCCAAAAAGAAATCATCCTGGGAGCCCGTACCCGCCTCGAATGGTACCACCTCGATCCCAAGGAAATCGATTGGTACGTCCAGGAATACCAACCATTGGACAAGGCCGGTGCCTACGGTATTCAGGATTGGATGGGCCTGCGGGCTGTCAAATCCATCCAGGGTTGCCCCCTCAATGTCATGGGCCTTCCCCTACCTCTGGTCTACGAACGATTGTTTTCGGAGTTTTCCCTAGAAAGAGGAAGCCTCAATTCCATGCAAGTACCCGATTCATTGGAATCGACCAATGCCAAGGTGCCTCCGTGCAATTCAGCAATCTGACGTGCCATGGACAAGCCCAGCCCCATCCCCTGCGATCGGGTGCTAAAGCTGACCTCAAATATTCGCTCCTGAAGGGCCGGATCGATTCCAATTCCGTAATCCCGTATCCTTGTTACGACCTGCTCATGAACCAAGGTCATCCCCAAATCCAGCCGAACCTTCCCGTCTTCAAGAGGCGTTGCTCCATCGTTCACGGCCTGGCAGGCGTTTTGTAACAAATTCTGGAGTACGCGTTGCAATCGCCCTTTGTTGCCCCAAACCTCCCCCTTCCCTTCTGGAATCCGATCGGTCCAATGAACCTGGATTTGTTCGCCGTACCATGCCACCACCTCATCGACCGCCTCCGGCCATGAAAACCTTTCCTTGTCCGCCTCCTTTTCTTTGGCGAATTCACGGTAGGTATCCGCTATTTCAGTCAGAAAATCAATTTGTTGCAGAATGAGTTTCGCGTCGTTTTCAAACTTTTGGGTAAAAACCTCCGGGTTCTGGGTCTTGTCCCGTAACATCTTTTGAATACGCAATTTCATCGGCGTTAGCGGATTCTTGATATCGTGGGCGATCTGCCTCGCCATTTCTTTCCAGGCGGTATTGCGTTCAGCGGAGGCCAATTTGGCTTCGTTCTCGGCCAAGGACTGCACCATTTGGTTGTAGGATTTGAGCAAGAGCCCCAATTCCCCCCGGCCCTGGTCTTCGTTAATGGTGTTTTTTCGTCCGGATTTGGTTTGTAGCATGGCTTTGGTGAGGGCCTGAAGGGGGGCGGCAACGCCTTTGGCCAAACGAAAGGCCAGGTACACCGCCAACAAGGTCACCAAAATAAAAAACGAGAAAACACCGGCCAAGTATTCACTCAAGCCCCCCTTGTCGGTTTGGTTCAAAAAAGGCAAACCCAACACAGCCAAAACTTTTCCATCCGAACCCCGCAATGCCTGATAGGCCCCTCGAAAATCCAAACGATCCAAACGCTCGTTGACCGAACGGTATTGGTTTTCCCCTTGGCTCAAGGAATGCCATACATCATAGGGCATCCAATCCGAAACCAATTTTTGGTCAAACCAAAGACTGCGCGAGCCTCCTTTGAATCGCCCTCTTTCATCGTAAATATAAAAATCCAAATCATTGACCGACGCCCAATCCCTCAGAGCGCGAACCGAACCTTCGGACAAAGCAGGATCTTGAACGGAGAGATTCTGGGCAACCCGATAAAACTGATTCATTTGGGACCACATGGCCGTTTCGGCCTCTCGCTCAAAGCGGCGCGTGATGAACCAAGTGGTGAAGGCGACCAGCAAAGCAATCACCCCAAATACCAGGGCGGTGGAGGCCCATTGAACTTTGGTTTGAAACCGTAGTTCAGCCCACCCGTTCCAGGGGTTCCCCAGGGCCCATCGACGAATCCCTCCCATGGCCCGAAATCGTTCGGCCCAACCCAAAAACAGCCAAACCAAGGCTCCAAACGAAATCGGTAAAACCAACGAAGGCCAAGCCAAAGCCTGCACCGCCCATTGACCGGATGGATTCCGGTAAACCAGCAAAGGGCTACCCCCATTCCATAACACCAAACGTTCTTGGGATGTTTCCACCGATCCCTCCCATTGTTTGGGCACCCGGTAAGGGTACGGAGCCAAGCCTTCCTGAAAAACCAAAAAACCATCTTGGTACAACGCCAAACCCAGGGCCGAGGACCCACCGACATTCAAGCCGGAACTTGGGCCCAAAATCGCCGGTATCGGCGAAAGGCTTGGAAAGAATTTTTGATTTAACCCCACCGACAACGTATCCGGAACAACGCCCGTTGGTCCCAAAGCCACCCGAACCCGGTAGGCGCTTCGACCTCCTTCAGGCTTTTCTTGGACCGAGCCTTTCCATTGCGTCCCCCCGTCGGTGGATGGAAGGAGGCTGTCTTCCGCGGGATGAAATTCAAAGGATTGAAAATCAAAAAAAGGGCGCAAGTTCCGCGAATGACGATCCAACAAGGCCTGCAACGCAGCCCTCTTGGGGGGCACGCCCCGCGCCGGAGACTGAAACGATGAATCGGAACGCAGCGCGTCAATCCAAGGCATAAAATAGGTATACGCCTCAATCGGGCGGGCTTGAACGAGGGCCTCTACACGACTTCTGGCCTGGTCCAAACCCACCCTGGCATGTTGAGCATAACACAAAACCGATAACAGCCCTCCAACCATCCCGTACAAGCCAATACGGGTCCAGGTAGTCGCAAATGGACGATCCAAGGCCCAGCCAAGGACGGTCCAGGCCAGCCCCCCAAGACCCAAAACCAGCGACCATTCGTCCAATCCCTGCCAAATCCACCAGCCTGTTACGATGAAAAGGGCCCCAGAAAGGAGCCAACGACGGTACGGGGCCATGGAATCGTGTCCTGGCCGTTGAACAGAACGTGGAGACAAGAGCGCTGACGCCAATCCCAAGACCAAAAGCAGCCAAGCGGTATCATCCCAAGACCAACCCAAGGGATCGGCCCAACCTATTTTGCGATATCCCGCGTCCAGCGAACAGGCCAGCAACACATAGGACCCCCAAACCCGCACAGGACCACTCCAAAAGGCCGAAAAACGAGCGGTCATTGGAAAAACCCACAAGCTCACCAAGGCCAGAACCGCTTGGCTCCACGCCCAACCCTTCAGGGGCTCGTGCAGAGAAAAAAATTCCGATTCCCCCCATCGTCCTTTGTAAAGCCAGAATAGGCCGGTGATCAAACCGACGCCCCACGAAAACAAGGAAATCGTTGCCGACCAAGGGCCAGCCGAGGGACGATACCAAATCCATAACAAAGCCCACAGGGAGAGCCACAACAACATGCCAGCGTTGAACCAGGTTTGAATTCGGGGGTCATCGACCGTTGCAGCGGCCTTGCCTGCAATCTTGAACCAAACCCTGCCCTGCCATCGAACCGGATGCCCGTTGCGATCCACTTGAGGTCTCCAAACCAAGAGATGTTCACCCCCCACCCCGGGCCATTGCAATCCATCCAAGAGGGAGATGGACGCCAGAGGGTACCGGTACGTCAGTCGGTAAAACAAAACTTGTACTCCGGCATCCACCTGCTTGACCCAGGCCAAACCCTGACCGTTTTGGATCTCCACAAAATGCAGACCTCTCAAGGATGTCAACATTTTATCGTCCGAAGACATTAAGCCACGACCCGACCAAAAGAGACGCTGACCTTTGGCATCCAACAAGATGTTCTCAAAACCAGAAGGCGGAGCCGCGTCCCAGGGTTGGATGGACTGCGCCTGCTTGTTCAGTTCCGGAAGTCGCTGTTCAAAGTAGGCATCCGCTTCTGCTGCCAGGTCATCGCTGCTTCGCTGGAGTCGAGGATAACACCAAATCAACCAACCGGCGACCGGCAACAAACCCAAAAGAACCCACCCTTGAAACCGGTCCCCGAACACCGTCCATCGCTTCATTTTCGATTAGGGTTGAGGGCCCCATTCGCGGCGGACATAGGATGCCACCCCCTCTTCGAGGGAGGTGAATGCGTGTTCGCAGCCCAAACGCCCCATCCATTGCATGTCGGCACAGGTATAGTATTGGTAGCTATCCCGAATGGAAAGCGGTGTATCCACAAATTCAATCCGGGGCTCCAGCTGCAAACTTGCAAAAAGTGCGAGAACAAGGTCCTTGAACGTACGAGCCTGGCCGCTGCCCAGGTTGTAAAGCCCCCCCGGGTGAACATGGGTCATGAACCAAAGGCAAACGGCCGCCACATCATCAACCCAAACGAAATCTCGGCTTTGATGCCCGTCCTCAATATCCAGGCGATGCGAACGAAACAATTGGACCTTACCGGTTTCCTGAATTTGACGGTAGGCGTGCCATACCACGGATGCCATCCGGCCTTTGGGGCCTTCGCCCGGACCGTAAACATTAAAAAATTTGAGCCCGGCCCAGCGCAAGGGCGTTCGATGCTGCTCCCGCACCCACAGGTCAAACCGATGCTTGGACCAGGCGTAGGGGTTCAAAGGGCGATAGCGATCCAACCCATCCAACCCATCCATGAACCCGTGCTCGCCGCCGCCGTAGGTAGCGGCCGATGAAGCATAAACCAACGGCAAGCCAAACTCAGCACATATTCTCCAGACTTCCTTGGAATAATTCAAATTCAAGCGATCAAAGACTTCCTCATCCATCAGCATGGTGTCGGTCCGCGCACCCAGATGAAAGACCTGCTGAACGTAGGCCTGGTTTTGGTGCAGCCAGTCAGGAAAAACATCCCGATGGACGGTTTGGCCAAACAGTCCGGATTCCAGACGCTGGGCCTTGGTCCGGTCGTTCCAATCGTCCACCAAAACCAAATCCCGGTATCCCAGCCCGTTGAGGCGAGCGGCCAGGTGCGCTCCAATAAATCCTCCAGCTCCTGTTACGATTATCATTGCCCAAAATTAAGCCTTTGTATCTTTGGCCGCCTATGATTCTTGTTACCCGCAAAGCTCATTTCAACGCCGCTCACAAACTGTGGAATCCCCAATGGGACCAAGCACGCAACGAAGAGGTCTTTGGCAAATGCGCCAACAAGCATTGGCACGGGCATAATTTTGAACTTTGGGTCACCGTGGCCGGTGAAGTGGATCCGGATACCGGCTTTGTGGTCGACCTCAAATGGCTCAAAAAAATCATCGAAGATCGGGTCATTGAACCTCTAGACCACTCGAATATCAACCTGGACGTGCCTTTTATGCAGGGTCGCATGGCCTCGACGGAGAACTTGGCCATGGCTATTTGGGACCAATTGTGGGAAACTCTGCAGCACCCCCGCTACCGCCTTTACAGCCTCCAACTCTTTGAAACCCCCAACAATTCCGTAACTTATTACGGTCCCGGTTTTGGAGGCCTCCCCCCCGCACCTTAAACCAACCAAAGCCTATGCGCGCCTATCTCTTTCCTGGACAAGGATCCCAATACCCCGGCATGGGCCGCGATTTGCTGGCCTTGGATCCCTTGGCCGAAATCCGTTTGGATCAGGCCTCCGAAATCCTGGGCTATTCCATCAAAAGCCTCCTTTGCGATGGCAGCGAGGAAGATCTCAAAGCCACCAAGGTGACACAGCCGGCCGTTTTCTTGTACTCCGTGATTTGGGCCGAAATCCTGGGGGAACGATTTGAACCATCGATGGTCGCCGGGCATTCCTTGGGAGAATTTTCGGCCTTGACCGCAGCCGGGGCCCTGGACTTTGGGGACGGATTGCGCCTCGTTGCCCTTCGGGCCGCGGCCATGCAAAAAGCCTGCGAAGAACAACCTTCGACCATGGCGGCGATTTTGGGACTGGACGACGAGCGGGTCGTCGACATTTGTGCCAGCGTCCATTCCGAAACGGTGGTGGCCGCTAATTTTAATTGCCCTGGGCAGGTGGTCATTTCCGGAGGGCCCGTTGGCGTCCAGGAAGCCGGCCAAAAAGCCATCGAAGCCGGAGCCCTCAAGGTGGTCCCCCTGCAGGTCGGCGGAGCCTTCCATTCACCCTATATGGCCAGCGCAGCGCAAGCCTTGGAAACCGCCTTGGCGGCCACCACACTGCGCGCACCACGCTGCCCTGTTTACCAAAACATAGCCCCCAACGAAGGCCGAATCGATCCAGAGAAAATACGGGAAGGCCTCAACCTTCAGTTAACCGGCGCCGTACAATGGACGCAGGGCGTGCGGGCAATGATCCGTGATGGGGCCACCGAATTCAGCGAGCTGGGACCCGGCAAAGTTTTGCAAGGCCTTATGCGCAAGATTGATCGGCAGGCCGCTGTGGTAGCGGTTCTTTGACAACCCGCAGCATGCGGGGTTTGCCTTGCATATCCCTCCGGATTTGGGCCTGACAACCTGGCCATAACAACAAACATTCCTCGGCAAAACGAGGGTTGAGCTCCAGCCAAAAAGAACGGGCCACCGGATCTTTCAAAAAATGTTCTGCCAAGGCGCGGTACACATCCAACGGGTCCTGACTCGGGGCAAAAAGAGCCCTAGAAGGCTCGTATTCAAGGACATGTTCCTCCATTTGGGCGGCTTCATCCAGACCGATGTAGGGTGGATTGCTGATCCATAAAGCTGCCGAGGGTGGCACCCAAGCCTTGTCCATAAAGTCAGCCTGCAGGCCAACAAAACTCGACTCCAAGCCCCAGGCTACGGCATTCTTTCTGGCGGTTTTCAAAGCCTCCTCCGAAACATCCATCCCGTAAACCGGACGACAGCCTCCCTTCCAGGACAAGGCCAAGGCCAGGCAACCGCTCCCCGTTCCCAAGTCCAAAAAAGCCTCCGCGTGGTTCTCCTTCTCTTCGAGTACCCAGGCCACCAATTCTTCGGATTCAGGCCTTGGAATGAGAACGGAACCGTCGACCTCCAGGGTTCTTCCCATAAACCAGGCCTTGCGCAGCACATATTGAACCGGCTCCCCGGATACAAGGCGGTTCCACTGGACTTCGTTCGGATCATGCGAAGATTCTTCCATCCAAAAGCGACGCATCGCAGCCAATTCCCCGGAAGGGTAACGATCGCCTAAACGGCGCTTCCATTCCTCCATTGTCGCCGTCCCGCTTGGATTCATTGTGCAGGCAAGTTAGGCAGAAGAACTAATTTTGGCGATACCATGATGCGTCCCCCTCTTCCATCGGATTTACCTTTTATTCGTCGCTGTTTGGAATTGGCCGAACGTCCGGCGGCAGCGGTCTCTCCCAATCCTTTGGTTGGGGCTGTGATTACCTTGGACAACCAAGTTGTTGCCGAGGGTTATCACAAGGCCTGCGGTTTAGCCCATGCCGAAGTCAACGCTTTGGAAGAATGGAAGGCCTATCTCCAAATTCACCAACTCGGTGAAGAAGCTGCTGCGGCTGCCACGCTCTATATCAGCCTGGAACCCTGCAATCATCAAGGCCGAACCCCGCCCTGCACAGATGCCATCCTTGAATCTGGAATTGGAACGGTGGTCTACGCCTGCACCGATCCCCATCCCTTGGTCCAGGGCCGAGGTTTGGACCGCCTTCGAACCGCCGGCCTTCAGGTCCGCGGTCCCGTTCTCGAAAAAGAAGCCCGTTGGATGAACCGACGCTTCGAAACCATGGTGCACCAAAACCGACCCTATACCCTACTCAAATGGGCTAGAACCGCGGACGGGTACCTTGACCAAGGAGAAAACGGGCCCGGGCCTCGAATCAGCGGACCCCAGGCTCAACGTTGGGTCCATCGCCTCCGCAGGGAACAAGCCGCCTTGTTGGTGGGCGCCCGCACCCTCCTTCTTGACAACCCCATTTTGGATGCCCGTTTGGCGGGTCCGCCCCATCCGCGCATCGCCGTTGCCGGGGATTCCCGGCCTTGGCCATTGAACCTTCAGGTTTTGCAACGAAATCCCCAACCCCTCCGTTTGCCCTGGCCAACGGACGGCCCGTCTGGTTCGGGGCCAACCAAAAGCCCCGAGGGACTCAAGTCTTGGCATAAAACTCTACTGGACGAGGGCTTGAATTCCGTGTTGGTCGAGGGTGGTGCAAAAACCCTGGAGCATTTCCTTCAAGAAGGCTGCTGGGACGAAATTCATGTCATCGAAAACCCCCATATGCTCACCGGAAAGGGGACGCCCGCTCCCGCTGAGCCCCAGTCCCCCCTCTTCAGTGGAAAACTGGGCACGGATCTATACCGGGTCTATCTGCACCCCGATTGGGTCCCTGGACAAAATGCTCCCGACCTGGATTATCTTCGCGACCACTTTATCCCTCAACCATCCTTGACATGAATCACAAAATTCTAAACGCCGTCCTTTTGGCCACCGGGCTCTGGACTGTATCCTGCAATGCCCAAAACAACAAAATGAAAAAAGAAGACCTCAAAACCGAATTGGATAGCGTATCCTATGGATTGGGCGTAAACATCGCCTCCAACATCAAAACCCAAGGGATCAAGGAATTGAACCTCCAGGCCATGATGAAAGGCATGGAACATATTTTGGCAGGTGACAGCCCCTGGATGGGTGATCAAGAGGCCATGATGGCCATTCAAGGTTATTTCACCAAAATCTCCGAAGCCAAGGGTGCGGAAAACAAGAAAGAAGGCGAAGCCTACCTGGCCGAAAACGGCAAGAAAGCTGGCATTGTTACCACCGCAAGCGGTCTACAATACGAAGTCGTCAAGATGGGCGACGGAGCCAAGCCCTTAGCGACCGACGAAGTCACGGTTCATTACCACGGAACCACCACCAAAGGGGAAGTATTTGATTCCTCCAAGGATCGCGGCGAACCCGCCACCTTCCCCCTCAACGGCGTGATTGCTGGTTGGACCGAAGGCCTGCAGCTCATGCCCAAAGGCTCCATCTTCAAGCTCTACCTGCCCAGCAATCTGGCCTACGGAGAGCGTGGGGCCGGCGAAAAAATCCCACCGCATGCTGTCCTGATTTTTGAAGTCGAACTGCTCGACATCAAGAAGAAGTAAGGCGACAGACCCTTCGTCTCCCAGTCCCGAACACCCATGGTGATCGAGCTACTGCTGATTGGGAAAATTCGTGAACCCTACGTGGTAAACGGATGCGAACATTTTCATGATCGCCTGAAGCATTATTGCCGTTTGACCGTCACGGAATTGGCGATCAAAGAACAGGGCCTGTCACCGGAGGATCAAAAATCAGCCGAGAATCGCTTGATTTTTAGCAAGTTAAAACCACGACACGCGTTGGTTGTCCTGGACGAACGGGGCCAATCGGTCAGCAGTCCGGGCTTGGCAGGGCAACTCGATAAATGGGGCATTGCCGGAACGGACCGCGTTCAATTTGTGGTTGGCGGTGCGTACGGAGTTCAGGATGAATTACGTCGCAAGGCCGACTGGATTTGGTCCCTTTCTCCCCTTACCTTTCCGCATCCTTTGGTACGTCTGATTTTGATGGAACAATTGTACCGAGGGTTCAGCATTCTACATCACCAACCCTATCATCATGGATAAGCCCGGTTCCCTTCACCGCCCCCAGCGGCGCGTTCTCCTGTTGGGCTACAGCGGTCTGGTGGGTCAAGCCTTGCTGGAACTTTGCATCAAGAGCGATCAGGTTTACGAAATTCTTTGCCTGGGCCGAACCCAGCCTCCTTTTACCCATTACAAATTACGCTGGGAGCGTTCCACCCTCCTGGAGCCCGGAACCGATGCCGGTCATTACACGGCCATTGATCGGGTTTTTTGTTGCTTGGGAACCACCCTTCGCAAAGCAGGGTCGCTGGAAGCCTTTCGCCGGGTCGATTACCAAATGGTGGTGGATGCCGGTATCCTGGCCCGTCAAGCAGGCGTTCCCTACTTTGGCGTTGTTTCATCTGCCGGCGCAAATCCCCAGTCCAGATTACCCTATGCCCGCACCAAGGGGGAAGTGGAAGACGCTCTTCGCCGCTTGGAATTTGATCGGTTGAGCCTATTCCGCCCCGGCCTCTTGTTAGGCGATCGGAGCGAAAGCCGGCCTGCCGAATACGTAGCGAGGTTCACCTACCGACTCTGGGATTTTTTGTTGCCCCGCTCCGTGGCCGCCGTGGCCGCCAAGGACGTAGCCGCCGCCATGCTCTTGGACAGCCTCAAAGACGACCAAGGCACCGACCTCTACGACAGCCACCAAATCAAATTATTGGCCGGTTTACTTCCCCGTTAGGCCCGGTTTACTTCCCCGTTAGGCCCGGTTTACTTCCCCTTGATGCCCGCCGTCTCCAAGCGGAGACCGGAGGAATACCCGGAAGACTTAACCAACCTTGGGGAGCACGTTGCCTTACTTCCAGGTCCAGACCGTTGGTCACCGCCACAACGGGTGCAGGTATCTGCATTTCGTAACCCGAAACCTGCCACCAGACCTCTTCGCTAAGCATGGTGTTTGGTGCTTTGCATTCCACCAAAACCAACGGTTCGCCTTCCTTGCCAATCACAAGCAAATCCATACGCGTCGAGTCCACACCGCCCGCGACTCGCTTTTCGATGACCAATCGGTTTTTGGGATAGCCCAAGTGGTTCACCAAATAATGGGCGAGGTGTTGGCGGACCCATTCCTCGGGACCTAGAACCAACCAGCGACGCCGAAAAGCATCCCAAACCTCCTCACGCTCGTTGTGCCAACGACGAAGCAGCGCCACCTCAGGAAAAAGGAAGGTTCGATTCAATGGGGGCCTATTCTCCATCATGGGACATCCAAAACTAAAGCATCGGCGTAATTTTGAATGAATAAACCATGAAAAGCAAAGAAGAAATTGTGCACGATTGGCTGCCCCGCTACACGGGTTTGGCCTTGGAAGATTTTACGCCGTATATCCTGCTCACCAATTTCAGCCATTACCTGGAACTTTTTGCACAGAAATTCAACGTCCCCATCCAAGGTTTGGACAAACCCATCAGCAGTGTCCGGGCCGGAGGTATCACCTTGATGAATTTTGGGATGGGTTCTCCGATGGCCGCAACGGTGATGGATCTGCTCACGGCCGTTTCCCCCAAAGCCGTTCTGTTTTTGGGCAAGTGCGGTGGTCTCAAAAAGAAAAACGCCTTGGGCGATTTTGTTTTGCCCATCGCCGCCATTCGTGGCGAGGGTACCTCCAGCGATTACTTTCCTCCCGAAGTACCGGCCTTGCCCTCCTTTGCCCTCCAAAAAGCCCTCTCCACCACCATCCGCGACTTGGGCCTGGATTATTGGACCGGGACTGTTTATACCACCAACCGCAGGGTTTGGGAACATGACAAGGTCTTCAAAGCCTACCTCCAAAAAATCCGAGCCATGGCCATCGATATGGAAACGGCTACCTTATTCTCAGTCGGTTTTTACAACGGCATTCCCAGCGGCGCTTTGTTGTTGGTCAGCGATCAGCCTATGATACCCGAAGGCGTCAAAACAGGGGTTAGCGACCGCCGAGTGACCGCTCATTATGCCCAAACCCACTTGGACATCGGTATACAGGCCTTGAATACACTTATTAATAACGGATTAACAGTCAAACATTTGCGTTTCTAATGGCTGCCAAAATTGCCCGCGAATGTTTGCAACAACCCCAGGAAGTCCTCCGCTGGTCCGGTTCGGTTTTGGTACAGGGCGAAGAACCCTATTTTGTGGATGCCTTGGGAGATTTATTGGAAAACCGCTTCCTTCCCGAACAGGCCCGCGATTTTAATCAAACGATTTTGTACGGCAAAGAATGCGATGCCGAACAAATATTCAGTGCCGCCAAACTCTTCCCCTTCATGGCCGAACAGCGGCTGGTGCTCGTGCGGGAGGCTCAACAAATGGCAGACAAAGAATGGGAAAAACTAGGAGCCTACCTCCAAAACCCCCTCGCTTCCACCCTCTTGGTCCTGCTGTACCGGGGCAAGAACCTGGACCGTCGCAAAAAAACCTACAAAATCCTGGAACAAAAAGGTTTGGTGGTCCAAAGCGATTCCCTCAAGGACCGGCAATTGGAGTCTTGGTTGGACGAAAAAGTTGCAGGGCATGGTTTCAGACTCAACCCCCAAGCCAAAGCCCTGCTCTTGGAATTTGTTGGCAATCGACCGGATCTTCTCGCTTCCGAGATCGAAAAACTCAGCCTCAACCTTCGGGACGGCGAACGCATCGAACCCGAGCATATCGAGAAATTCGTGGGGATTTCGAGGGAGTACAATGTGTTTGAACTCCAAGACGCCCTCGGAGAACAAGATGCCGGCCGGGCGTATCGATTGGCTGTCCACCTAGGGCAACAACCCAAAGCTTCTAATTTTAGTCTGCCCCTTTGTGTTGGGACTTTGTATGCTTTTTATCAAAAAGTGGCCTTGGTCCATGAGGCCTCGGATGCAGCCCCTCAGGCATTGGCGACCTTGCTCGGCGTACATCCGTATTTTGTTACGGCTTACCGCAAATACGCCCGTTCCCTGCGTCCGCCCCGGCTTCGGCGCAGCATACGTATCCTCATGGAATACGATCTCAAATCCAAAGGGATGGGCCAAGGAGGCCAGGTGGGCGAAGCGGAGCTGACCCGCGAAATGATCCAGCAATTACTGCTGGATTAGCCAGGTGATTTAACGACCCTCGAAATACAAACGAGCCCTGGATTCGTCCAAGCGAATCTGGCTTTGCAATTCTTCCAGGCTGTCAAATTTGCGATCGTCCCTCAAGCGACTCAAAAAGCGAATGGTCATTTCTTGGCCGTACAAATCTCCATCGTATTCCATCAAATGGACCTCCACCACCGACTTTCCATGGCTCTGAAGGGTCGGGCGAGGACCGATGTACGCCATGCTTTGTTTCCAATCCGAGCCAACCCGGGCATGGACCGCATAGATTCCCGATTTGGGAATTAATTTGTTCGGGTCGTCCACCGAAAGGTTGGCCGTCGGATAGCCCAATCGTCGTCCGACCTGATCCCCGTGAACCACCGTGCCGCTCAAGGTATACGGATACCCCAAAAACATTTGGGCCAAAGCCACATCACCGCTTTCCAAAGAGTGGCGGATTTTGGTGGAGGAAACAGCCATCTGATCCAAGGCCTGGCGTCCTATTTCTTGAACCGTGAAGGGCCACTGTTCGGTCATGCGCTGCAAAAAGGAATAATCCCCTTCCCGGTCCTTCCCAAAACGATGGTTGTATCCAATAACCAAGTGGGCAACGCCCATGCCTTGGACCAATCGGCCCAAAAATTCAGCCGCTGTTTGGTTGGAAAATTCCTTGTCAAACGGGACCACAAACAAGATGTCCAGCCCCAGCGCTTCCAACATTTCCCGTTTTTCGCGGTTGCTGCTCAACAGTTTCAATTTATCCGGGTCTTTGTTGAGAACCATGCGGGGGTGCGGATCAAACGTCATGAGGGTCGCCAGGCATTGCCGCTCTTTGGCTTCGCGCACCAAGGCCGAAATAATTTCGGCATGGGCCAAATGCACCCCATCGTACGAACCCATGGTGAGGGCCAAGGGTGCCGACTTGCGGTATTCTTCCAGGTTGTTAACGACGAGCATGGTCCGTTGGGGAATCGATTTGCAAAAATGCGTCAAAATCTTCAAGCTGAAACGCTTGGTCCAAGGTAATAGAACCAATTCCTGTTCGACGCAGGCCCTCCAGGTAGGCGCCGCATCCCCAATAGGCCCCCAAATCATGAGCTAGAGACCGGATGTACGTACCCTTGGCACAACGAATTCGCAAGTCCATTTGGGGTTTATTCCATCCCAGTAGGTCGATGGCCTCGATATGCACCGTTCTGGCCTGCATTTCAAGGCTCTTTCCCTGCCGAGCCCTGGTATAGGACCTCACCCCGTCCACCTTTATCGCCGAATGGGCCGGGGGCTTTTGTTGAATGAACCCAACCATGGTCCCCAAGCCTTCGAGGATGGTCTTGGGCTCCAAATCAAAATTGACACCGCTGCTTTGAACAGGAGTTTCCAAATCGTAAGATTCGGTGACCGCCCCAAGAACGACCGACGCTTCGTAGGTTTTGACACCGCCCATCCATCGGTCAATTTCCTTGGTTTTGGAACCTATACAAAGAATTAACAAGCCATCTGCCAATGGATCCAAGGTCCCGGCATGTCCGATTTTGGCGCCCTTCAATCGGTTACGAACCCGACGTACCACGTCAAAGCTGGTCCATGTTCGGGGCTTGTGTACCGGCAAAACGGCCCCGGCCTTCAGAATTTCTAATGAAGGCAGACCGCTTTGTTTAGTCCAAAGTCCATCCACCCCAGACATAGGCCACCAAAAACAACAAACCCACCAAAATACGGTAATAGCCAAAGGCCTTGAAACCAAACCGATCGATCCCCACAATAAAGGCCTTAACGGCCAATAGTGCGACCCCAAAAGCAACAAGCCCCCCGGTCAAGAGCATGGGCCAAGCATCGGAGGATATCTGATCGTATTGCTTGAGCAGATCGTAACCCGTGGCAGCCGCCATGGTTGGCAAGGCCAACAAAAAACTTAACTCGGCGGCTAGGGCCCGACTCAGCCCGACCGAAACCCCGCCAAAAATGGTGGCAGCAGCCCTGGAAACCCCGGGAATCATGCTGATGCATTGAACCAAACCCACTTTTATCAAGGCCGGGTACGGCATGCTTTCGATGGATGCGTGTCGAGATTCTCGACGATCCGACCAACGGTCTAATAAAATCAAAACGACCCCACCCACCACCAAAGAAATACTCACCGTCACCGCGTTAAACAAATATTCTTTGATGGTTTGGTAAGCCAAAAACCCCACCAACCCGGTTGGTAAAAAAGCAATCAACAATTTGAAATAAATAACGGGTCCCCTCAGGAACCGGGGGTAATAGAGGGTCAAGACCGCAAGGATGGCACCTAATTGAATAAAAACTTCAAATAACTCCAGCAAAGGGGTTTGTTTCCAGCCCATTAGGGATGATACCAAAATCATGTGACCGGTCGATGAAACCGGTAAAAACTCGGTTAGGCCCTCGACGACCGCCAGAACCCAAACGGCCAGCCAATCCATTAGGACCGAGGACGGTAGAGAATCGCTGCTAATTCAACCAAGTAGCCCAAGGAAATGACCAACGGCGCCAACGTGATTTTGGTGAAGGAGTAGATGTCTTCTTTGCCGATCATTAACAGATTTCCCACCACCAGCAAGACCAGTCCCAATAACATCAAACGATAGTTCATCGGGCCAAACAAGGGGGCACCCTTGCGACGAAAAGCATCCGTGATGGAGGAGGAAGGGGCGTTAGCGGTTTTGGTAGTGGTTGCTTTGTAGGCCATAACGAGGGAACGGTAGGGGGCTCAAACGGATTTAGTGCAATTGATCCGATTCAAGGCGAAGATACTTGTTGAGGGCCACAAAATGGCTCAACCAACCGGTCAGGAGGGAAAAGCCCAGCAGACCCCCCGCCAAAACCAGGGCCTGAAGCCCCGCACCGGGGTAATTCAAATCAGGGGCCCACTGCAGAACCCAGGCCATGGTGCCCAAGAGGAGAAGGCTGCCCCCCGCCCAGGCCATGATCGACCATTTCAAAGCCCTGCGCAGGTAGGGTTGGCGAATAAATCGATCATCCGCACCCACCAATTGCATGGAACGAATCAAATGACGGTCGGCAAAGAGGACCAAGCGAACCGATTGGTCAATCAATAGCCAGGTCAACCCAAAAAGCGCCCCACTCAATCCCAACAGAATCCAAGCCACGGTGCCAAAATTGCGTTCAAGAGAAGCCAACAAACGCACGGGGTATGCGACATCGCTCACCAAAGGCAAAACGGCCAATTTGCGCTTGAGTTCCTCAAAGGCCACCTTTTCACCGAAACGGTAATGCACC
Organism: Bacteroidota bacterium; assembly: GCA_027485465.1. Lineage (GTDB taxonomy): Bacteria > Bacteroidota > Bacteroidia > UBA7662 > UBA7662 > SYHX01. The sequence continues at coordinate 22,355 of JAIXRA010000040.1, forward strand.
CGAACCTTGACCGATGCCAACAAGGGATTTTCGCCCAAAAAGTCAACAAAATCCTCCCCCAATTCTTGACTCATTTCACGAGCTGCCTCATCGCGACTTACATATCGACACTGTTTGACTTCGGGCATCCGGCGAACTGTTTGTAACAATGCTCGAATCTCATCAGGCTGCGCTTCTTGACGCAAAAAAACCTGAATCTCTACGTTTTCATGCAAATATTCCACCCACCAGCGGGCCTGCACCGCAATAATTCCCATCAGGCCCAGCAAAAAAAGCACCAAGCCCTGCGAACCAAAGGCCGAGACCCTGGAACGGGAGACCGATGAACGCAGGAGCGTGGGGGTGGTGAGCTTCATACGGCGCAAAAATAAAACAAATAAGCCCCGTAGCCTTGGTCTTGGCTTTGAACTAAATTCGCCTGAATTCAACACCCTACCCTTGAACCCCTCCCCGACTTTTCAGGAAATGGAAGCCCGATGGCAAGCCTATTGGCATCAAAACGGCACCTACCGCACCAAAGAACCCCTTGATGGCCAACCCAAAACCTATGTGCTGGATATGTTCCCTTACCCTTCGGGGGCCGGGCTCCACGTGGGGCATCCTTTGGGCTATATCGCATCGGATGTGGTGGCCAGGCTCCGGAGAATGCAGGGCCATGCGGTCCTCCATCCCATGGGATTTGACGCCTTTGGCCTTCCGGCGGAACAATACGCGATCCAAACCGGGCAACACCCCCGCACCACCACCGTCCAGAACAGCGCACGGTACCGGGAACAACTGGGTCGGCTGGGCTTCAGTTTTGACTGGGACCGCCAAATCGATACCAGCGATTCAAACTACTACCGTTGGACCCAATGGATGTTTCTGCGCATGTTTGATTCCTGGTTCGATAACGAGGCCCAAAAGGCCCGACCGATCGTAGAATTGGAGAACTATCTGAGTCAAAACGGCAACCAACACTTGCAGGCCGCCTGTTCGGAGCAAACGCCGTCGATCAGCGCCCAGGACTGGGCGACCATGGATGAACGGAGCCGGCGTCGAATCCTGATGCATTACCGCTTGGCCTACCGCGCCATGGCCCGGGTCAATTGGTGCCCGGCTTTGGGAACCGTTTTGGCCAACGACGAAGTCAAAGACGGTTTTTCGGAAAGGGGCGGACATCCGGTGGAACAACGCTTGATGCCCCAATGGATGCTTCGAATTTCCGCCTACGCGGATCGCTTACTCGAGGGCATGGACCAGCTTCAATGGTCCGAATCCATCAAAGAACACCAACGCCATTGGATTGGACGATCGGTGGGCGCCCAGGTTCGCTTTGAAACGTCCTGCGGGACCTTGGAAGTATTTACCACCCGACCCGATACCCTCTTTGGGGTCAGCTTTGTGGTCGTTGCCCCCGAACACCCCTGGGTTGAACGCCTTACCACCCCCGAACAAACCCAACAGGTTCAGGCCTACCTTCTTCAGACCAAAGGCCGCAGCGAACGCGATCGCCAAACCGAAACCCGCAAAATCAGCGGTTGCTTCACGGGCAGCTACGCTCGGCACCCAATCACGGGACAACAGGTCCCGGTTTGGACCGCCGATTATGTTTTGGCCGGCTACGGGACCGGTGTCGTCATGGGGGTCCCGGCCGGTGATCATCGGGACTGGAACTTTGCGACTCATTTTGGCTTGGACATCCCGGCGATTTTTGTCAACCAGGACCCCTCAACGGGGGCCTGCGATGACCGCCAAGCGGTGCTCAAGTCGTCCCAGTTTTTGGACGGACTCAACGCCCATCAAGCCATCCCCGCGGTGATTGCTGAACTTCAAAAAACAAAACGCGGCTTTGCTGTAACACGTTATCGTTTGAGGGATGCCGTTTTTTCACGGCAACGCTACTGGGGCGAACCGGTCCCCATGGTGATGGATGGCGAAGATCCCTATCCCCTCCCGGATTCAGCCCTGCCTCTTTTGCTCCCGGATATTGATCGCTACCTGCCAACGGCCGATGGCGAACCTCCCTTGGCACGGGCCAAGGATTGGACTTGGCAGGGTCTTCCGTTGGAAACCACCACCATGCCCGGTTGGGCCGGTTCCAGCTGGTATTTTTTGCGCTATACCGATCCCCAAAACCAAGAATCCTTTGCAGATCCCGAAGCGATGAAGGCCTGGGGTGCCGTGGATTTGTATATCGGCGGGGCTGAACATGCCACGGGGCATTTGCTCTATGCTCGCTTTTGGAATCATTTTTTGTTTGATCGTGGCCTGGTTCCCTTTTGTGAGCCCTTCAAGCGCCTGGTTAATCAGGGCATGATTCAAGGGGTTTCGGAATATGTTTTTCGTTCCCACCCGGCCCTATCGCTGGAATGGTGGAACCAATGCCGGGAGGCCCAAGGAAAAAGTGCCCCAACCGTGCAACCCCTGAGCCAAGCAACGGCGGGGACGCCCCTCCTCATTTCCGAAGATTGGCTTCAAGATTTGTTATCAAATCCCCACACCGCCGCTACCCTCCACGAATACCCCGGATTCCGTACCTCGGTGGACGTTCGCTTTGTCGACAAAAATCTTTTGGACATCCCTTCCCTCCTAGCGGGATCCCCGGAGACGGCCGAATGGCAAAACGCCGTTTGGCTCAACCGCCATGGCAATACCGGAGCGGACGCACGGGGCTTTGAATTCAAGACCCGATCGGAGGTCGAAAAAATGTCCAAGTCCAAACGCAATGTCGTCAACCCCGATACCGTTGTTGAACAATACGGGGCCGATACCCTTCGTCTTTACGAATTGTTTTTGGGCCCCCTCGAAGACGCCAAACCCTGGGATACCCAAGGTATTGAGGGGGTTTACCGATTTCTCCAAAAAGTAAACCGACACGTTCGTTCTTCCGAGGTTCATTCGTCCGATCCGGACGAAGCCGCCCTTCGCATTTTGCATCGTTGCCTTCGCAGAGTTCACGATGGATTGGAACGCATGGCCCTCAATACTTGCATTTCGGCGATGATGATCGGCATGAACGAGATTCAGAGCGCGGGGCTCTTTCATCGCCAAATCCTGGACCCCTACGTCCGGATGTTGGCCCCTTTTGCACCCCATTTGGCCGAAGAACTGTGGGCCGTCTTGGGTCACGAACCTTCGATTCACCACGCCCCATACCCCAACTGGGAACCCATCTACCTGGAACAGGATACCTACTTGTATCCGGTGCAGCACAACGGCAAAGTCCGTTTGCAAGTGGAACTTCCAGCCAAAGGTCTCCCGGAAGATTTAGTCCGGCTAGCCCTGGCACACCCCAAGGTGGTGGAGTGGCTCAACGGCCGTATCCCTACCAAAACAATTGCCGTACCTGGTCGAATCATTAACATGGTTTTGCCCAATCAACCCTAAACAAGGCCTACTTTCGATTCTACACCTCCCCCTAAATTTCGCCCAAATGATTCGCAATCAATCTCTTAAACACAGGCTGACCCTTACAGCCTTGGTGCATTTGTTCACCCTTCTCCTTGGTTTGCCGGC
>JAIXRA010000140.1 GCA_027485465.1 Bacteroidota bacterium
GGGCTTGCATCTGAAGATTCACCGCAAATTTGGACTGACCCGGCTTGTAGTGGTTGATGACCGCCCAGCGTACGGAGTCTACTGGCAGCCAATCGATCCAGTTGGTCCCTTGGCCCGCCTCACCGGGGGCCAGGCTCACCAGCAGAGCCCCGGTTGAATCGGTCAGGGTGCGCAAGGCCGGTGATAGAAAACAAGCGCATTGACCCGCCTTTCCAATGGTAACCCCCTTGCTGATGAACTGAGTCGGGGTGATCACCTGAACACAAGCCAGACGGCGTTCTTGCTCATAGAGCTCCGCCCAATAAACCACCACACCGCCCAGCAGGATGGTCAGGCTAACAATTAGGATTTGAAGCGATTTGCGCACACCCAAAAGTACCCCAAGAACCTTCGCTGTGTTCAAAAAAACCCTTAAAAACCGCTTAAAAGAACCCTGAGGAAGGTCCAAAAAAGCGTATTTTTGCACCGCTTAAAAACGAAGTATGAGGGAAATTGCATTTAGAGAGGCCCTAAGGGAGGCCCTAAGGGAAGAAATGTTGCGGGATGACCGGGTATTTCTCATGGGCGAAGAAGTAGCGGAATACAACGGAGCCTATAAGGTGAGTCAGGGACTGTTGGATGAATTTGGCGCCAAAAGAGTCATTGACACCCCCATCGCGGAGCTCGGATTTGCCGGGATCGGGGTCGGGGCTGCTATGAACGGACTGCGCCCGGTCATTGAATTCATGACCTTTAATTTTTCGCTGGTGGCCATTGACCAAATTGTCAACTCCGCCGCCAAAATGTTGAACATGTCAGGGGGCCAGGTTTCAGTCCCCATCGTTTTTAGAGGACCCTCGGGCTCGGCTGGTTCCTTGGCCGCCCAACATTCCCAAGTTTTCGAAAGCTGGTATGCCAATGTTCCTGGTCTCAAAGTCGTTTCGCCCAGCAACCCGGCTGATGCCAAGGGCCTCCTCAAATCCGCCATCCGGGATGAGGATCCGGTCATTTTCATGGAATCCGAGCAGATGTACGGTGACAAGGGCTTGGTTCCAGACGGCGAATACCTCATCCCGATAGGCCTCGCGGATATCAAGCGCAGCGGAACGGATATCACCTTGGTTTCTTACAACAAAATGATGAAAGTCGTCCTGGCCGCCGCCGAAGCGTTGGAAGCCGAGGGCATCAGCGCCGAAGTCATTGACCTGCGCAGTATCCGACCCCTTGACCATGCGACCCTGCTCCAAAGCGTCCGCAAAACCCACCGCATGGTGGTGGTGGATGAAAGCTGGCCTTTTGCCTCCGTTTCTTCGGAGATCGCCTACCGAATTCAGAAAGACGCCTTTGACGAACTCGATGCCCCGGTCGTTCGGGTGAACGGGGCCGATGTACCGATGTCGTATTCCATGCCCTTGGTTGCGGCCTACCTGCCTTCGGTTGACAAAGTCGTCCGTGCCGCCAAGGAGGTCATGTACCTCCGCAAATAAGGGATTTCATCCAACCTAAGTGCCCTGTCTTGCCTTATATTTAGGCGATACCACAGGCCGAAATCCGGCTTTTTGACTCCTCCTTAGCCCCCCACCAAACCCCTATGATTCCATCGTCTTCGAACCAATACTCAGCCGAAAATATCCAGGTCCTCGAGGGACTGGAAGCCGTCCGCAAAAGGCCGGCCATGTACATCGGGGACATCGGGGTCAAAGGCTTGCACCACTTGGTATACGAAGTCGTCGATAACTCGATCGATGAAGCCCTGGCCGGTCATTGCAACCTGATTCAGGTCTGTATCTTGGAAGGCAACCGGATCCGGGTCCAAGACAACGGCCGCGGTATCCCCACCGATTTGCACCCCAAAGAAAAACGCTCCGCCTTGGAAGTCGTTATGACCGTCCTTCATGCCGGTGGAAAATTTGATAAGGACTCCTACAAAGTTTCGGGGGGATTGCACGGGGTCGGTGTGTCTTGTGTCAACGCCCTGAGCACCCACCTGCGCGCCGAAATTCGACGGAACGGTACCGTTTATGAACAGGAATACCGCTGCGGCAAACCCCAATACAGCGTACGCGAGATCGGGACCACCGAAGACCGGGGGACCATCGTCGAATTCGAACCGGATGCGACAATCTTCCAACACACCGAGTACCACTACGCCACCTTGGCCAACCGTTTGAGGGAATTGGCGTACCTGAACAAGGGAATCCGATTGTCCTTGGAGGACCGGCGCCAGCCCTTGGAAGACGGGACCTTTCGTCAAGAAGAGTTTTTTTCGCAGGGTGGTCTGCAAGAATTTGTAACCTATTTGGACCAAACCCGGGAATCCCTCTTGGCCGCACCTATTTATATCGAAAACCCCAAAGGGCCCGTACCGGTGGAGGTTGCTTTGCAATACAACACCTCTTTCACCGAGAACGTCCATTCCTACGTAAACAATATCAACACCCACGAAGGTGGAACCCATATAGCCGGCTTTCGTCAGGCCTTGACCCGTACCCTCAAATCCTACGCAGACAAAGAGGGTCTAACCAGCAAACTCAAATTTGATATTGCGGGCGATGACTTCCGGGAAGGACTCACTGCGGTGGTCTCCGTCAAGGTGGCGGAACCTCAATTCGAAGGCCAAACCAAAACCAAACTCGGGAACAACGAGGTCATGGGGGCGGTTCATTCGGCGGTATCGGAGGCCCTTTCCCACTACTTGGAAGAAAATCCTCGGGAGGCCCGTCAAATTATTAGCAAAGTCATCCTGGCGGCAACTGCCAGGCATGCCGCCCGCAAAGCCCGGGAAATGGTTCAGCGAAAGAATGTGTTATCAGGCAATTCCATGCCCGGTAAACTCGCTGACTGCTCCGAACGGGATGCCTCCCTCTGCGAGATTTTCCTGGTCGAAGGAGATTCGGCGGGTGGAACGGCCAAGCAGGGCCGGAATCGCGCTTTCCAAGCCATTCTTCCTCTACGGGGCAAAATCCTGAACGTGGAGAAGGCCATGGAACACAAAATTTACGAAAACGAAGAAATCCGTAACATCTTCACGGCATTGGGCGTGTCAGTCGGCACCGAAGAAGACCAAAAAGCACTTAACATCAGCCGATTAAGGTACCACAAAATCATCATTATGACCGATGCCGATGTGGACGGATCGCACATCACCACCCTGATTCTTACCTTCTTTTTTAGGTACATGAAAACGCTGATTGAATCAGGAAATATCTACATCGCCACCCCTCCCCTTTATTTGGTCAAAAAAGGCACCCAGCAGCGCTACGCTTGGAACGACCAAGACCGTCAGGACGCCGTCAAAGAATTGGCCAAAGGAGCCGCCGAAAGCACCGTTAACATCCAACGCTACAAGGGTTTGGGAGAAATGAACGCGGAGCAACTCTGGGATACTACCATGAACCCGGACACCCGCACCCTGCGCCAAGTCACGATTGATAGCGCTGCGGAAGCCGACCGGGTCTTCTCCATGCTTATGGGAGATGAAGTGCCACCCCGACGGGAGTTTATTGAACAAAACGCCCGCTACGCCCGACTGGACGTCTAAACCCGGATAGTTCATGGTCAGGGTTCGCCAATTATGCAAGTCCTTCGGTAACCTGGCCCTGCTGCGTTCCGTTTCTTTTGAAATACAACGCGGGGAATTGGTGGCGGTGGTAGGTCCATCGGGGGCCGGCAAAAGCACCCTGCTTCATGTGTTAGGAGGATTGCAGCCGGCTGATTCGGGTCAAATTGAATGGGACGGGGTCTTGATCCATACCCTGAGCGGCAACCGCCTCGCCGATTTTCGGAACCGCCGATTGGGTTTCGTTTTTCAACAGGCCTTGCTGCTCCCGGAATTTACCGCCGAAGAGAACCTCCTCATGCCTGCTCTCATTGCTGGAATGGATTCCAAAACAGCCAAAGCAAGAGCCCTCGAATTAGCCCAACAATTGGGCGTCGCGGAACGCTTGAGTCATCGTCCTTCGGAACTATCCGGTGGTGAGCAACAACGCTTTGCCGTGGCCCGGGCCCTGATGAACCGACCTGATCTGATTATGGCCGATGAACCATCCGGGAACTTGGACCAGCAGCAGGCCGAAGAATTGCATGGTCTCTTTCGTGAACTGCGAGATCGCAACGGACAAACCTTTTTGGTGGTCACCCACAGCTTACCATTGGCCCGTCAGGCGGACCGGGTCCTGCAACTCCGCGACGGGCACATCACCGAAGTGGATCCGAATGGCTAATTCCATCGAAACCGCGAAGGAACTGCTGCAGCGGTATTGGGGCTTTGACGCCTTCAAGCCGGGTCAAGAGGCCGTGGTTACTTCGATTCTTGAGGGCCGGGATACCCTGGCCCTGCTGCCAACCGGTGGCGGAAAATCTTTGTGTTACCAAGTCCCCGCTTTGGCGATGGACGGATTGTGCCTGGTGGTATCCCCGCTGATTGCCTTGATGAAGGATCAGGTGAGTCGGCTAAATCGTCAAGGCCTTTCGGCGGCCGCGTTGGTATCCGGTTTAAGCCCCATCGAAAGTGAAGCCATTCGGGTCCGAGCCGATCGCGGGGAACTCAAATTTCTATACCTTTCACCGGAACGACTTTCGGGCAAAGACTTTGTAACCCGCAGCCGGGGTTGGAAAATTGCCTTGCTAGCGGTGGACGAGGCGCATTGCATTGCCCAATGGGGACATGATTTTCGCCCTGAATACCAACGTATTGCGGCATTCCGAGAACAGGTGGGGGCCTTGGTTACGGTGGCCCTGACCGGATCAGCGACTCCAGCCGTTTGCGATGAAATCTGTGAACGCCTGGGGATGGTGAGGCCTGCTTTGGTTCGACAAAGTTTTGCAAGGCCCATGCTATCCTACCGATGGCAAGAAACCGTCTCCAAGCATCAAGCCCTCGAAGACGCCCTTGGCGGTCTGGAGGGCAAAGCCTTGGTCTATGTCGGTTCGCGGCGGAACAGCGAAGAGTTGTCAAGATACCTGGCGAGCAAGGGTTATCCAGCCCAGGCCTACCATGCCGGACTGACACCCGAACAAAGAGACCTTCGCCAACAGACTTGGATGAACCATACGAAGCCGATCATGGTCTGCACAACGGCGTTTGGGATGGGGATTGATCAACCGGATGTACGCCTAGTCTTTCATTGGGACCCCCCTGAATCACCGGAGGCCTATTACCAGGAAGCCGGGAGAGCCGGCAGGGACGGGGGTCACGGGCTCTGTCTTTTGGCCTGGCAGAAGGCGGACCTGCAACAGGCACGCAAGCGAGTTGAAGACGCCTTTCCTCCCATCGTACAAATTCAACGAATTTATCAGGCCCTGGGGCAGTGGTGCAACCTGGCGGTTGGAGGTGGTCTGGAACAACGCTTTGCCTTTGATATTTCGGCCTTTTGCCTACGCTTTGATCTGGAACAACGCGTTGTTTACCATGCTCTTCAGATTCTGCATCGGGCCAATCTGGTCATGGCCGAAGAAGAAAGCCTCCTACCGGCCCGTATCCGATTCAAAGTGTCCTCCGCCCAACTTTACGAACAAAGGGTCCTGAACCCCACGTTGGACCCCTATATTGATTTGTTGTTACGAAAACATCCGGGCGTTTTGGATCACCCGGTCCGCTTTGACGAACGACGCATGGCCCGTGAATCCGGAACGACTACGGTGGCTATTTTGCAAGCGATTCATCGGTTGCAGGAACTGGATTTGCTGGATTATACCCCGCGGTCGGATCAACAAAACCTCTGTTGGCTGAGTGAACGATTGCCCCCCAGTCATTTTTATTTGCCACCGCAGGCTTACAGCGAACTTCTCAAAGCCAGGCAAAGGAGGCTGGAAGCCATGATCGCCATGATCACAGGGAAAGGCACTTGCCGTAGTCGACTGATGCTCGCCTACTTTGGGGAGACCGCTGCGATGGATTGCGGGCGCTGCGATGCTTGTATTTCCGGGGGTGGAAGGTTCGAAGAAATGACCACCCAAGAATTTCAGGCTTGGGTGCTACAGGTGCGGCCCTACCTCAGCGCACCCCTCCACCCGGCCGAATTGCGTCGAGCACTTGAAGCCAATGGACTGGTTCGTGGCCCGGAAGATTGGGAGCGACAGGCCAAGGCCCTCGCTTGGTTGGTCCAAAAAGGGGCGGTTGCAAGGGATGTCGATGATCGTTTGTTATGGAAGAACCCATGAAACCCATCTCCTCGGCCCCAACGACCCCGGCCCCTATGATCACCGATACGTCGCCCTTGCTGTTCATGGCCACCACCAACGACCAGTGGCAAGACCAACGCATGATGCGCTGGTGCCAAACCTTGGAGAGGGCCGGATGGAGGGTTCGTTGGATTGGCGTGGATCGGCACCGAGAGGTCCCTTTGCATAGCACGCCGCACCGAACCTATCAACGCCTGCGCTTATCACCCCTTCGAGGACCACTTTTTTACCTGATTTACAACCTTCGACTCTTGGTGGAGGCTTTGCGCTGTTCATCCGCGGTTTACCTTTCGGTGGATGCCGATACCCTACCGGCTTTGCGCTTGGCGTCTTGGATTCGCAGGCGGCCTCTGTGGTGGGATGCCCACGAGTGGTTTACCGAAGTCCCCGAACTGAGCGGTCGACCCACCGTGCGCAGGGTATGGGCCGGATTAATTCGGCTCTTCCTGCGAGGTCATGTTCAATGTTACACCGTAGGTCCGGCCCTTGCCGAGCAATTCCAAAAAGACTACGGCTATCCCTTTCGTGTTTTGCGTAACATGCCCTCCCGTAACACCGACCCTACGGACACACTTGACACCCTCGATTTTCCCCAAGGCCCCTTTATCCTGTATCAAGGGGCCTTGAATCTTGGCAGAGGCCTGGAGGCCCTTTTGGAGGCCGCCGAAAGGGGGCTCCCTTGTCCGTTGGTCCTGGCGGGTAGCGGGGATTTGGAGAGGAGCCTTCGTACCACCGTTCAAAACCGCAGCCTCCATGGCAAAGTATGGTTCACCGGCCCCTTGCCCTCTTCTCAACTGCGTTCCTTGACCCAAAAAGCCTGGTTAGGCTTGAACCTATTGGACCATCCCAGCCTGAGCTATCGTTACTCCTTGGCCAATAAGTTTTTTGATTATACGATGGCGGGCCTGCCCCAATTGGGGATGGACTTTCCTGAGTACCAAGCCCTGCTCAGGGACTATCCGGTGGGCTGGGGTTTGAAGGATTGCGAACCGGAAGGGATCGTCCGCTTTTGTTATGAACTCTGGAACCAGCCCGAACGAATGGAGGCCGCCCGTCAGGCCTGCCTACTGGCTGCGCAGGTTTGGACCTGGGAAAACGAAAGTCAACAGCTAATGGAAGAACTCCGCACCTTTGCCCAAAAGCAACCTAGGTAGGCACGCGACTCCCAAAAATCAGTTCACAGACCAGGCCTGCGTTTTGATTCGGGTCAAAATGAGCTCGGATTTCTCGATGACGCTGCTCCAATTGCAAACCCTCGAGGGGCCTAGCCATGGCGATTCGCAGTCCTTGGGCCCAATCCTTATCGTTGTCGACCGTGGTCACCCAGCGGGCCCAGGGTAAGCCTTCCACCGCATCGCGATGAACCAGCACATGGCCGGTCCCCATCAACGCATGAATCATTTTGAGTCGGAGGCCTGCCCGTCCCTTGGATGGGATCACATGAACCGCCGCATTCTGGACCAAAGCGTCCAGGGCCGTATCATCGGGGGTATCCACCCATTGCAAACCGTTCATTGCTTGGAGTTGACGTACCAAGGTAATTGGGGCCTTGGATCCCGCAACAACCCAAGAGAATTCCGGGCATTGAGAGGCCAATCGCAACACATTCTGAACAGCTTGTTGGTTGTCCGGTATGTCCAACCGACCATGATACATGACATAGGGCGCGGCTACCTGCTGCCTCTCTATGGCAGGCCCGGCTTTGGGTGGAGCCAAACGAACAAAGGCAGGCGCATAAAAGGCGTTCAATCCTTCGTTCTGGTACAGACGGGTTTCCAAAGGGCAAAGGCTCATAACACCCGCCAAAGGTTGATGACTAGCCGCATTGGTGACCCAAAGCTCCATCCGACGCCAGCGAAATGATTCGATGTTATAGTATATTTTTTTGAATACGTTGGTTGCCGAATGCGCCTGCATTCGATAGTACTGGGATTCCCGGTTATGAGACCGAACCCAAAACCGATGGTGACCCAAAGCCGGCGCTGCCATACAGGCACAGACCTGCCATCCTTCCAGCAGAACATCCGGGGGGCCTTGGGCCAAGGCAAGGTTCAAGGCCGTTCCGCTGCGGGAGGCTACGGCATGGGGCTGCGCCGATAACCAAGTCATCAAGGCCTGTGGTCGGGGGTACCATCGAAGGGTTTCCACCCGTTGATGCCAATCCGGGAGGGCCCTGGCACCTGAACGGAGCTGGCGATCCAGCGTTGAGCTAACCCAGGCATGGATATGCAATTCCAGTCCAAGTTCCAGCAAGGCTCTGATTTTATAATCCACCTCGGCCGTGCCGCCGTACAAGGGAGCTATCGGCAGGTCAAAGAGGACCAGCTGCAGCGCATGCCTCGAACCCATCAACCGTTGTTCTCCGAAGGCGATTCAAATAGGATATTCCCCATGTCTTCCAAACGCCCCCCGGAACAACGCACAACGCGGGCCGGGAAACGATCCATGGTCATATAATCGTGGGTTGCCATCAAAAGGGCGGTCCCTCCACGGTTAATTTCCACCAGCAAGGACAAAACCTCTTCGGAGCTGTCCGGGTCCAATTGACCGGTGGGTTCATCGGCCAAAAGCAGTCCAGGGTTGTTCAGCAGGGCCCTGGCAATTGCCAAACGTTGCTGCTCCCCGCCTGACAGGCGATGGGGCATTTCGGCGCCCTTCCCGACCAGGCCTACCAAGGCCAAAACCTCTTCTTTGCGTTGATTGCGCTGCGTCTTATCCTTCCATCCGGTGGCCTCTAGCACAAAATCCAGGTTCGCATCGACTTTGCGATCCATGAGCAATTGAAAATCTTGGAATACGACGCCGATCCGACGCCGCAAAGCCGGAATATCCTTACGGGACAGATTCAACAAATTTTGCCCCATCACCATCGCCCTTCGGCCTTGAATAGGAATCTCCCCAATCAGTGCCCGGACCAGGCTGGATTTGCCCTGCCCGCTTTTGCCGACCAAATAGACCATTTCACCGGCCTTGAGTTCCAGGTGTACCCCTTCAAAAAGAACGCGGGGGCCGTAAGCAAGGGTGATGTCCTCCAATTGAAGAACGGGTTCGCGGTCCATGGCCAAGGAATTTTGCTCGAATTTAAGGTTCTTTGGGGCAGAATCGTTTGGAAAACCTGCCCTGTTGCCTATTTTTAGGGTTTTAACCGGTTCCAAAACTCCTACCCGAACTCTTTGCCATGAACTTCCAACCTGCCAAGCTGCTGTGGGCCGTATGGGCTCTTACGATGGTTACCCCGCTTTGGGCCCAAAAGACCGCCCCCCTTCAGGTTTCCAAATCCGTTACAGAGAGTTGCCGCAACGCTTCCTTTCGGACCGTGCCAGCTTTGCCCTTCCGTGTGGGCGATAGCATCCCATTCAGCATCGTGATCGGGCTCAAGAATTTTGACTTTGACCAGAACACCCAGGTGGTGGTGACCCCAGAGGTCCACTATCGGAACAAAGCCGTGGCCCTGCAACCCATGCGTTTCAAGGCGCTGGCTAACCGCAATCTTAACCCTGAACTCTGGGAAGACACGGTCATGGCCAGCCTGGTCCGCCGCGGCGAAAACCTCTTTGAACATGCGGTTCAAGTCCCCTACGAAGAAGGGATTGAAAGCGCCACCCTCGAAGCTCGTTTCACGGTTATCGAAGGCAAGACCAGCCGGGAGCTACCCTTGGTCCGCATCAGTTCGGCGGGCTTTTCGAGTTTTGCTCGCTTCCTGGAGCCCACCTTGGAATTGATGGATTTGGATTACGAAAAAGAGAAACTTTGCATCAAAGAAATCCACACCATTAACTTTCCTGCCGGTCGTTACGAAGTAGGCGATGCCCTCAACCAAGGCGCTTTTCAACAATTGTTAGCCACTTTGCAAAGCCCCCGCGAAATTCTGGAAATCAAAATAACCGGTAGCGCATCCCCGGAGGGCGAATCATCCAACAACGAAAATTTGGCCTACAAGCGCATGGAGAACCTGAGCAAAACCATTGTTCGGGAATTGTTGGGCCGCAAACAAAACGCCATGGCTAGCTCGGAGGTTTTTGCCGATGGTTTTGTAACAACGCGTTGGGTTCAACAGACTTGGGATTCGATCGTTCCGATGTTGAGCGGTTTGCGCTCCTCAAATGCCCCCAAAATCAAAGCCGCTCTGGTGGCCGCCGAAGGCCAGGAAGCCAAAAAGAAAGCTGCCGAAAAATTCTCCTCTGATTACCAGCGCATGGTCAATGATTGGTTCCCCGCCATGCGTTCCTGTCGGGTCGAAATTCTCAGCACTCCTTCGGATCAAAGCATCTTGAACGACCTCAAAGCCTTTGCCAAAGGCTCCACCAAGAATCAGTGGCCCGCCACTCGCATGATTCAAATGGCCCTGGCCGCTGAGTCCGAACAAACCAGCATGGAATTGTACCGCAAAGCGGCTACTTGGTACCCCGAGGATTACCGGGCCCATTTCAAATTGGGCATGTTGCATTACCGTAACAACCGATTAACCGAAGCCGAGAATCGTTTTCAGCAGGCGGTTATCCTCAATCCCAAATCCGCAGAATCCAAGAACAACCTGGGGGCCACTCTCAGCCAACTCAATCGTTTTGGCGAAGCCATGTCCTTGTTTAAGGCCGCAGCCGTCCAAGGTCGTTCCAGTTCCATCAACCAATCCTATGTAGCAGCTCGATTGGGTCACTTTGGCGACGCTCTCGAAACCATGGACCAGGAACCCAGCCACAACCGCGCTCTTTGCCAAATCGGTGCCGGGCAAGCATACGAAGCCATTGCCACCTTGCAAGCCATCGAACCGCGCCAAGCCCTGACCGCCTACCTAACGGCTATCGCTGCAACGCGGATCAACGACATTGCCCTGGTTTGTGAGCAAGTCCGTATCGCCATTCAATCCGACCTCACGATGAGGGAATGGGCCAAAAAAGAAGCGGATTTTCATCCCTACCGGACCAACGCCCAATTCCGCGAGGCCATCAAATTGCCACCGGATTCCCAACGAGTCGGCAACGACTAAAGTCCTCGCTCGCTTTGGAATTGGGCTCCAACCTTTTTTGTTCGGTACCGGTAGCTCCCCTTCGCTCGGAGCCTAGTCATCGCAGCGAGCAGGTCAGCCAGGGCCTTTGGGGTGAGCAATTCACCCTATTAGGTCACGAACCTTCTTGGTTTCATGTACAATCCGTGGTAGACGGCTATACCGGCTGGATTTCGGAACGCCAATGCATGGTTCATTCCGATACCCTCAAAGACGATTGCCCGCGCGTTTGCAGTGATTGGGCCTTGGTCCAGACTCCCCCACCGGGCCCCGTTCGGTGCCTTAGTATGGGGAGTATTTTGCGACCTTTCCTGGGCTCGGCGGACGATCGTTTGATACGCGGTGCATCTTCCTTGATCTTGAATGAAAATCCCGATCCCCGGACCGTACTTGAACGCGGGATGGCCTGGTTAGGGACCCCTTACTTATGGGGTGGCCGCAGTCGTTTTGGGGTGGATTGTTCGGGTTTGGTCCAAGTCCTTTGGGGCTCGGTGGGAGTGGCCCTGCCAAGGGACGCTTCATGGCAACATAGCCTTGCCCCTTTTTGTTATGACTTGGCAGACCCCAGGGCCTGGCAAGCTGGGCATTTGGCTTTTTTTTCGGAGAACAGCGATCGTATCACCCATGTTGGTCTGCTGACCGGGGATGGCCGAATCCTCCATGCCTCCGGGGAGGTCCGTTTGGATCCGGTCAACAACGAGGGCATTCAGCCCGTGGACAAGCGTCCTACGCATCCTCACCGACTCGTAGGGATTGCCTCCTTTTATACGCCTTCCCTTCATCTTGCGTTCTAAAAGCGTTCGATTCTTCTTTGTTCCTCCTATTTTTGAGCCAAATTTTTATAAAATGAAAAACACTCGTTCATGGATCGGGTTCACCTGCCTTTTCTTGGGCAGCCTTTTCTTGGGATCCTGCGCCAAAGAATTCAAACTGGATTCCAACGCAGTGAACTACCGACTCAACGAAGCGCCTTTAACAC
>JAIXRA010000104.1 GCA_027485465.1 Bacteroidota bacterium
GTGACCGATCGGGCCATCATTCGCAGTGATCAGTGTTATTTCGAAGTCCTGCCCACCTCCTCGGAATTGACCTTGGATTACGCCTTGAACTTGGGCGAAGGCCGCCGAATTCTTCATCGGTATCGCCTGGATACCAGCGGTTACCGTGTGTCGATGGGGGTTCGTTTCGAAGGGCTGGAGGGCCTGATACGCAATGACTACACCACCCTTGAATGGAGTGGAACCGGACCCAACCAAGAAAGGGATGTCGCCGAAGAACGCAAAGTCCTCGAGATGGTTTATCGATTCCGGGGCGAGGATCCTGAATCGATGAGCCTTTCCTCCGAAAACCAGGAAGACCTTCGTAACAACCTTCAATGGATTTCTTTCCGTCAGAAATTTTTCTGTGCCGTCTTGGGAGCGGATCAATTTTTTGATGGAGCCAAAATCAGCGGCCAAGGATCCGAAGCCCCCGATCAAACCGGGAGCTTCCGCGCCGAGGTCACCCTGGATTTGCGCGCTCCCTCCACCGAAACTTTTGGCATGTGGATGTACTTGGGGCCCAACCATTTTCAAACCCTCAAAGCCCTGGATGCCGGTCTCGAAAAGCAAGTCCCCCTGGGATGGGGAATTTTTGGGTGGGTGAACCGGTTGTTGGTCATTCCCGTCTTTAACTGGCTGGACACCTTTGGTTGGAATTATGGCTGGATCATTTTGGCTTTGACGCTTATTATCAAAGTATTGTTATTTCCGCTCACCTACAAATCCTTGGTGAGTGGTGCCAAAATGAAAGTCCTCAAGCCGGAAATCGACGAGCTCAAAACCAAGTTCGAAAAGGACCCAACCCGCATGCAGAGTGAGCAAATGAAGCTTTTCCAAAAAGCGGGCGTTAACCCATTGGGAGGCTGCCTCCCCATGCTTTTGCAGCTTCCGATTTTGATTGCCCTCTTTAATTTCTTTCCCGCTTCCATTGAACTCCGGCAACAAGGTTTCTTGTGGGCCGATGATTTATCAACCTACGATTCCATTCTGGATCTACCGTTTACCATCCCCTTCTACGGAGCCCATGTGAGCCTCTTCACGTTGCTCATGACGGCATCCACCCTGCTGTACACCCGCTTGTCCAACCAAATGAGCGGTGTTACAGGACAAATGAAGGTCATGGGCTATGTGATGCCCCTGATGTTTATTCCGGTCCTCAATTCGTATTCGGCGGCCTTGAGTTATTACTACTTTTTGGCCAACATGGTTTCCTTCGGTCAGCAATGGCTGGTCCGTCGTTTTGTAATTAACGAAGAGGCTCTTTTGAAGCAAATCGAAGAAAACAAAAAGAAGCCAGTGAAGAAATCTTCCTTTCAACAAAAAATGGAAGACTTGGCCAAAAAAGCCAGGGAAAATCGCAAAACCCCACCTTCTCCCCGCAGCAAATAATCCCGATTGCTTTCCCTGGGATTTGACGCCAAAAGGGCCCTGTACAATGCTTCAGGTTTGGGCAATTATGCCCGCACCCTGCTGGGTAACCTGGTTGCACAATCACCTGAGCATCATTATCACCTTTATGCCCCCGGTCGAAAAGATTCAGGGGTCAACCCTCGCATCGCAGCATTCCAACACCCATCGCAGCACCTTCACTTGGACCGCAGGTTGGGGGCCCATCTTCATCGCACCTTGGGCATGCGAAGCCAGGTTCTGCGAGACAGGGTCCAGGTTTTTCACGGGCTGAGCAACGAAATACCTTTGGACCTGGTAGGCAGCGGGGTGAGAACTATCATGACCGTGCATGATCTGCTTTTTTTGGATCATCCCGAAACCTATCCATGGTTGGATCGTCAGATTTACCGGCTCAAAACCCAATCCGGTCTTGCCAAGGCCGACAGAATTGTCGCCATCAGTCGTACCACCCGGGATCGATTGGTCCATTATTTCCCGCAAATCCAAGACCGGTTGGAGGTGATTTACCAACCCTGCGCACCTGATTATTATTTGGACCCCTGGGAACATCCATCGGAAACTTCCATGGTACCCGAACAACCCTATTGGCTTTATGTAGGGAACATCGAAGCCCGCAAAAACCTACGTGGACTCCTCAAGGCCCTAGGAACCATGTCCATTTCGGATCGTCTCCCGCTCGTCGTAATCGGCAAAGGAGGTTCCGAGGCCCTTGCATGCCGTCGGTTGGGAAGCCAATTGGGTTTGGACATTCGCTGGATAGCCAACGGGAACGGTGGAAGTCTTCGATCCTGGTACCACGGAGCGACCGCTTTGGTATACCCCTCTTTGGCCGAGGGATTTGGATTGCCTGTTGCCGAGGCCTTGCTCTCCGGCTGTCCCGTGGTGACATCCACGGACACATCCATGGCCGAATTCAGTGGTCCTTACGCTGTTTTGGTGGATCCCAAGGACACCGACTCTTTGGTGGAGGGGCTTCGGAAAACACTGCATTCGGAGTACGCATCGCTCCAAAGTCGCCAAAATGCCCGACATGCCATGCTGAAACTCCTGGACCCTGCCCACCTCACCCAGAAATGGTTGAATCTCTATCAGCAAATGGCCTAATCGGCGTTTGTGTACCATACGTTCTTTTGCGGTAAATTTGTTTTATGGCTTTTTGGAAAAACCCTCCTCGAATCGTACGCCCTTTGGCGGTGGGTTGTTTGGGATTGATACTCTTTGGTACGGCTTGCCAACACGAATCCCTGGCCCCTCCCAACCTGGATCCAGACTATATCAGCAGCCCTTGCTCCCCGGACTCCGCTTATTTTGTGCGGGATGTTTTGCCCATCCTTGCCAGTAATTGTGCCGTCAGCGGTTGCCACGATGCCGCTACCCGGGCAGAAGGCGTACGCTTGGACCATTACAGGGCCGTCATCCAAACGGGTGAAGTCCAGCCCGGTGATGCCCAAAACTCGGATCTTTTTGAGGTATGCCTAGAAACTCGACCCGAAAAACGCATGCCTCCGCCCCCCCGTTCACCCCTCACTTCAGCGCAAATTGAAACGCTTCGACGCTGGATTAATCAAGGGGCCCGTAACAACCACTGCACCGACAATTAAACCATGAAAAATCGTCCCCTTTTGATTTTGTTTGCGGCCGTTCTCATGGCCATCGCCGTCGCCTACGCGTATTTTCGTTGGAACCAAGCCCCCGAATCGTTGGCCCAAAAAGACCCTGATTTCCAAATCAAAGCCAACACGCTCTTGGAAGAATTTCAATCCAACAGCGCAAAGTCCCAACCCCTTTACCTCAATCGAATCCTTGAAATCGAGGGTCGTTGCGAATCCATCGAAAACCAAGGGGATTCCCTATTCTTTGTTTATATCGGTTCCCATAACGGCGCTTCGGTGCTGTGCCAACTCGAAAAGGGCCTCGACCCTCTGCCACCTGTTGGACAAAATTTACGATGCAAAGGCCTGTGCACCGGCTACGATGATTTGACGGGCGGCGCCTCCATGGACCGCTGCGTACTCGTCAATTTCCCTTAAACCAATCCCATCGACCTCATGAACCATTCCACGATTTCAACCTTTGCCTGCGCCTTCCTTCTTTTGGGCATCAGTACCACCCAATTGCTGGCTCAGAACAAGTACATGACCCGGACCGGATCGGCCCATTTTGTGGCTGATGGAATCATCAAAGACGATGTCCAAGCCCGAAGCAACACCGTGACCGCGGTTTTGGATGCCTCCACCGGCCAAGTACAGGCCCGTATTCCCGTCAATTCTTTTGTCTTTCGAAAGGCCTTGATGCAGGAACATTTTAACGAGAATTACCTTGAATCCCATCGCTTTCCCAACGCCAGCTTCAAGGGTCAAATTCAAGGTTGGAACGACCAAATGCTCCAAAAATCCGGGCCCCAAAAAATCCGTTTCGTCGGAACCCTTGAAGTTCACGGTGTTGCTCGCGATATCAACGAAGCAGGTCTCCTTGAGGTCAGCAATGGAATCATCCATTTGGAAACGGATTTCAAACTCGTTGTTGCCGATTACGGCATTAAAGTACCGGCCTTGGTCCGTGACAAAATCGCCAAGGAAGCCGAAGTACATGTGCAGGCCAACCTCAAGACATCGGCCCCGTAACACAACATCCTTTCCGAACTACCGATTCGGATCCAACCCTTCCGTCAGGACCGCCGTGCGGTGCCAAGGATTTCCGTTGGTACCATCAAATTCCACGGGGCTTAAAAGGTCCAACGCATCGCCCAAAAACGATGCGCCACCCAAGGCCAACACATTCCACATTCCCTCTTTGCGTTCGATGGGTTGACCACCGGGTCGTATGCGCTCCAACAAGTGACCCGCTTCATCCAGCGTATTCCGGTGCTTTTTGCGGAAACTTTTGCGGTCCATTTGGGCCAATCGTTCCAATTCTTGCTGGATCCGATGGGCAGCGGCGCCCAATGCAGGCCCCAACGAGGCATCGCTTTCAACCAAGGCCTTACGAACCGGATTGAGTATTTCTTCGACCCGGCTTTGGATGGTTTCCGACTGACTCAACCATTCCGGAAGGGGATGAGCTCGTTCCTGCATTCGGTGATTCAGCCATTCGTCCAGCAAGGCTTGACCGTTTCGACCCAAATCAACCTCCTTCCAACCCATGGCCTGCCAGCTCAGCCAATCCGACTTCGTTAGGGTGGTGAGGGAAGGACGCAAAAACCGCAAAGGCATGTCCACCCCATACCTCTCAAACAAAGGCTGTAACATAGCCCAATAGCCCTGCTCTGCCCCGCCCCCTAACCAGGCTACGCCTGGCAAAACACTTTCCTGGTACAAGGGACGCAGGGCGGCTCCCGGACTAAAGTTGACCCAATCCGCGGAACGAAACGATTCCAGATCGCTGTTTTGATCGGGTCTTACTCTTTTGTTTCCGTCCAAGACAAAGAAGGGCAGGTCCCTCACATGAAAATCAACCCGGGATCCCGAACGCTGTTCCCATTCTTTTTGGGCCTGCTCCACCAAATCCGCGGCCAAGCCTGGATGCGTAACTTGATCTTCCCAAACCGAACCCAGCAGGCTTTTGAGGTCCACGTCGTCACCGTCTACGACCAACAAAGGAGTATCCAAAGGATTGACCTGGTCCAACCATCCCCCACGGCCCAGCAGACTGTGCGCCAAACGTCGTGTTGCCTCGGCCACCGACTGACCCTCCCGGTACGATTCGCTCACCAAACCGATCACATGTTCCGCAAGGGGGACTTCCCCCAACGATTCCCGAAGCAAATCCAAAGTATCCTCCATGGAGGGAACCTCCAATCGTCCAAAAGCATAAGGCCCTCGTGGACCGGGCCATTCCAGGCGACGACCGTTCACCTCGCAGACCCCCAATTCTTCCAAATCATGGTCTTCGGAACCCATCCAATAAACCGGGATCCATCGGTAGGCCGGGCAGGCTGCCTGCATGGCTCGAGCCAACGCGACCGTGCTCAACATTTTGTGCAACCAATAGGAAGGCCCCCCCAGCCAATTGGGCTGATGAGCCGTAGTCACAACCACGCTTCGCTCATCCGCCAGGAGGTCCACGCCAGCCGCGCGGAAATCGATTCCCGATGCGGTGTATTGTTTTTCGAGAGCCTTCAAGAGGGCTTCCCTTCGCTCCGGCGGGTAGGATTTTAGACGCTGGGCGGCTTGTTTTTCGAGCAAGTCAACGGGAAATTCTTGGGTACCCAACAACGGATTGAGTCCTGGGTTTTTTAACCAAGAAAGAGCCGTGGCCGAAAGCCAAGACTCCGACTCAAAGGCTTGCTGATGAATTAGGGACAGCACAGGCAACCAAATCAAATTCTTCGGCTCGGGTCACACGGACCTTGACCATGCAGCCGGGTTTCCAATCGCCCGGGGCCTCCTTGGCCGGTATCAAAACCTCGTTGTCCACTTCCGGCGAATCAAATTCGGTTCGCCCCACCCAATGGGTGGATTCCAAGCGATCCAATAGGACCGTGAATTCACGTCCCACCTTGGCCTGGTTCAATTCAAGCGAAATTCCCTGCTGCAATTCCATCAAATGATCGGCTCGTTGCTGCTTGGTTTCGACCGGTACATCGTCTTCCAATAAATAGGCGGCCGTATTTTCTTCGTGGGAATACATAAAAACCCCAAGACGCTCAAACCGATGTTCGATAACAAAATCACAGAGTTCTTGGAATTCTTCGTCGGTTTCACCCGGGAAGCCGACCATCATGGTGGTTCTCAAATGAATACCAGGAACGGCGGAACGAATGTCCCGTACCAATTGATTGGTGGCCCTGGCCGAGATCCCGCGACGCATCCGCTTGAGGACTCCATCCGAGGCATGCTGCAGAGGCATGTCCAAGTAAAGGCATAGGTTTTCCCTTTCCCGAATCAAAGGCAGAATCTCCATCGGGAATTGCCCGGGATAGGCGTACTGCAATCGTATCCAAGAGGCCCCGGATTCGGCAGAAAGCCGATCCAACAAGTGAGCCAATTCTCTTTGACCTGTCAGGTCCAAACCGTACCAAGTCAAATCCTGGGCAATTAAAACCAATTCTCGAACCCCACCCGTAACCAAATTTTTGGCTTCCTGTAACAAGGCAGGAACCGGAACCGAACGGTGCCCGCCACGCATGAGCGGAATCGCGCAAAAAGAACAAGGCCGATCACATCCTTCTGCAATTTTGAGAAATGCGGTATGCGATGGGGTGCTAATTCGACGCTCCCCTAACAATTCTTTCCGATAATCCACCCCCAGGGATCGAACCAACGAAGGCAATTCCATGGTTCCGAACCAGGCATCAACCCCGGGGATTTCTTTTTCCAATTCGTTCCGATAGCGATGGGACAGGCAACCCATGACCACCAGTTTTCCGATACGACCCTCCTGACGGGCTTCGGCGTAATGCAAAATCGTGTCGATGGATTCCTGTTTGGCGTTTTCAATAAATCCGCAGGTATTGATAACCACCGTTTGATTCGGCGATGAGTCCTTCGATCCTTCTTCCAGGACTTGGACCTCCCCCCCAACCAATTGGGTGACTAGTCGCTCGGAATCCACCGTGTTCTTGGAACAACCCAAGGTAACAAGGCGGACTGGTGCGGGGCGAAGGGCTTTGGTTTTCACGAATTCAGTCTTTCGTAGGGTTAGGCCTGATTTGCATGGCCCGAAGACGCCTGGCCACCGAGCAACGCTTCCACAAAGGCCTCTTTATCAAAAACTTGAAGGTGTTCCATGCCCTCGCCAACGCCCACAAAACGTATGGGTATGCCGAATTCAGAACAGATACCCAAGGCAACGCCACCCTTGGCGGTTCCATCCAATTTGGTGAGAATCAAGCCGGTGACCGATGTAGCCGCCGTGAATTGGCGGGCTTGTTCCAAAGCGTTTTGACCGGTCGAAGCATCCAAGACCAGCCAAACCTCGTGAGGAGCACCGGGCATCGCCTTGTTCAAAACGGTGCGAATCTTGGTTAATTCGGCCATCAAGTGACCTTTGTTATGCAAACGACCGGCCGTATCAATCAGTACCACCTGAGCGGATGAAGCAATGGCCGAGCGCAGGGTATCAAAGGCCACCGATGCGGGATCCGAACCGCTCTGTTGGTGGACAACCCGAACGCCGGTGCGTTCACCCCAGAGCAGCAATTGTTCCACGGCCGCTGCCCTAAAGGTATCTGCAGCTCCCATGACCACTTGCTGACCGGCTTGCTTAAATCGCCAAGCTAATTTTCCAATGCTGGTCGTCTTGCCTACCCCGTTGACGCCCACCACCAAAACAACACGAGGGGTCGAGCTTGAGGTTTGATCCAGGTGGCTGTTTTTCAGCTCAGGCTCACCCAACAATTCTAGCATTCGATCGCGCAATAATCCTTGTAAATCCGAAGGTTTCAAATCCTTGCGCCTATCGATTTCGCTTTGAAGACCTTTCATAATTCGGATGGTGGTCGCAACCCCCACATCGGCCGAGAGAAGTATTTCTTCCAGCTCTTCGAGCAATTCATCGTCAATCCGTGTTTTGCCGGTAACAAGCCGTACAATTTTTGAAAAAAAGCCTTCTTTGGTCCTTTCCAGACCCTGAACCAAGGCTTCCTTCTCCTTGCGCCCCTTGAGAAAATCAAAAAATCCCATAATTAACAAAAAAGGCTTTCCTAATGGAAAGCCTTTTCAACTTTTGATGCGACGATTAGCGAGAAAAATAATCCTTGACCTTATCGGCCGTTACAAACTCTTCGCGGAAGGTGTAGGCACCGGTTTTTTCGGAACGGCGCGCACGGATCACCTTGACGATTTTTTCTTGTTCGCTGGCTTCTTTTTTCAGGGTTGCTACTACTTTCTTGGCCATGATTCGATGTTTAGGGGTTTAACGCGGAGCAAAAGCAATGCCGAGTATTTTATTTGATTTCTTTGTGAACCGTCACCTTTTTGAGAACCGGATTGTACTTCTTTCTTTCCATCCGATCGGGTGTGTTCTTTTTGTTCTTGGTGGTAATGTAGCGGGACATGCCGGGCATGCCGCTGGTTTTGTGCTCGGTGCATTCCAAAATGACCTGAATGCGATTACCTTTTTTGGCCATGACGGGGGGATTGGTTCGTTAAACGTTCAGTTGGTGTTGCGCTTCAGGCTTAGATGCGGCCTTTGGATAGAAAATCATGAATGACCTTGCCCATGCCGTTTTTGGCGATGGTGCGGATGGCCGAAGTGGATACCTTGAGGGTAATCCACTCCCCGGTTTCAGGAATGTAAAACTTTTTGAGTTGCAAATTGGGATTGAACCGACGCTTGGTTTTGACGTTGGAGTGGGAAACATGGTTGCCTTTGATGGCACGCTTTCCGGTTAAATCACAGACCTTGGACATGGGGAGGTTTTTTGGTGTCCTTGACTTTGGAGGCTACTTTTGGGGCGACGACTTCCTGTTACGCTGATCCAGAGAGTCCCTAAAAACCATCAAAAAAGCCCTTGCGACCAAGGGACTGCAAAGATAGGTTCTTTGGAGCGTTTTTCAGCCCTTTTTAGCCCAATTCACCATGCCCAACAACCCCATGACCACTGCGCAGGCCCTGCACCTTGAACAAACCCACGGTGCCCAGAATTACCATCCGATTCCGGTGGTAATCAGCCGGGCCCATGGTTGCAGCGTCTGGGACCCGGAAGGCCGGGAATACCTGGATTTTTTGTCCGCCTATTCGGCCGTGAACCAAGGCCATACCCACCCTCGATTGGTTAAAGTAATTACAGAACAAGCAAGTACTTTAACATTGACTTCTAGGGCTTTTTATAATGACAAATTGGGACTGTATTGCGAAACCATGTGCCGGATTTTTGGCTACGATCGCTTGCTACCCATGAATACAGGGGTGGAGGCGGCTGAGACATCGGTCAAATTGGCCAGACGCTGGGCCTACGAAGTCAAAGGCGTTGAAGCGGACAAAGCCGAGGTGATTTTCCCGGAAGGAAATTTTTGGGGGCGGTCCTTGGGAGCGATTTCGGCCAGCTCCGACCCCGAATCCCGTGGTGGTTTTGGCCCCTTTGTCCCCGGTATGCGCCATGTTCCGTACAACGATTTGCAAGCCCTTGAAGAAGCCTTGCAAAACCCCCGTGTTGCGGCCTTTATGGTGGAGCCCGTTCAGGGAGAAGCCGGCGTTGTGCTACCCGACCCTGGTTACCTCCAAGGAGTTCGGCAACTCTGCACCCGCTACCAGGTTCTCATGATCGCCGACGAAATCCAAACCGGCCTGGGACGCACCGGCGCCCTGTTGGCCTGCGACCACGAAGGGGTGCGCCCTGACTTGCTGGTTCTGGCCAAGGCACTGGGCGGAGGCATGTTACCCGTTTCGGCCGTCTTGGGTTCGGACGAAGTCATGCTCCGCATTCGACCCGGTCAGCACGGTTCCACCTTTGGTGGCAATCCACTGGCTTGCGCTGTGGCCATGGAGGCTGTTCAAATCATATTGGACGAAGACTTGGCTACCCATGCAGCCAATCGAGGCGAACAGCTCCACCGCGGTTTGATGGAATTGGTGACCGCCTTTCCGGTTCTTCAAGCCACCCGGGGCAAAGGCCTGTTGCGGGCCCTGGTCTTTGGGGATGAAGGCTCCGAAAC
>JAIXRA010000078.1 GCA_027485465.1 Bacteroidota bacterium
CTGCTGGATTTGCTCCAAAAAGAAAGGCCGCACCATATTGGCGTTGCCTTTGATACGGCCGAGCCCACCTTTCGGCACAAAGAATTCGAAGCCTACAAGGCCCAAAGGGATGCTATGCCCGAAGACCTGGCCGCCGCCCTGCCCTATATCGACCGACTGATTGAAGCCTTTCGGATTCCCATCTTGCGATTACCGGGTTTTGAGGCCGATGATATCATTGGCACCCTGGCCCATCGGGCAGCCGACGCTGGATACGAAGTGTTTATGGTCAGCCCGGACAAAGATTTTGGTCAATTGGTGCGGCCTTTCGTCCACATTTACAAACCGGCGCGTTCGGGGCAAGGCATCGAAATCCTGGGGGTGGATGAAATCTGCGCCAAATGGGAAATCCAAAGACCTTCCCAAGTGATTGATATCCTGGGGCTTTGGGGGGATGCCTCGGACAATATACCCGGCGTTCCGGGGGTCGGCGAAAAGACCGCCAAAAAGCTCATTGCCGAATACGGCTCGATGGACGAATTGTTGTTACGAACCGCGGAACTCAAAGGAAAACTCCGTGAAAACCTCGAAGGTTTTAGAGATCAAGCATTGTTAAGTCGGCGATTGGCAACGATTGATACGGAAGTGCCCATTGCCTTTGAGCCTGACAAATTGTTATGGGAACCCTACGATCGGGAAGCGCTCACCGAACTCTTTGAGGAACTGGAATTCCGCACCCTGACCCGCCGTGTGCTGGACCACCCCACCGCCTTTGTCCCCCCGGGATTTGAATCCCATACCACGGTGACGGTTTCTCCCAACACCTCCACTCCCAACACCTCCACTCCCAGCCCCGCCACAGGGGAAGCGATGAGCACGCGGACAGCGATGAGCCCCGACCTCTTTGGGGCGGCCCCTACCGCCCATGCGGTCCGCACCTACGCCGACGGGGGCAAAACCTATACCCTGGTCCAGACCGAAACCGAATACCGAGCCCTTCTCGCCACCCTCCAAGGCCAGTCGGTTTGGGCATTTGACACCGAAACCGATGGTTTGGACCCCCTCGAAGCCGGTATGGTCGGATTCTCGGTGGCCTGGGAAGACCACCGCGCGGTCTTTGTGCGGCTACCCGATGAGACCCAGGCCTGCAAAGCCTGGCTCGAACTTCTGCGACCCCTGATCTGCGACCCGAGTCGGACATTGATCGGGCACAACCTCAAATTTGACCTGCAAGTGCTGGCCGGTTACGGCTTGTATCCTCAGGGTTCCTTGCGGGATACGATGCTGGCCCATTACCTACTGGACCCGGACGGCAAGCATGGTTTGGATATGTTATCCGAACAATACTTACATTACCGCCCCATTCCCATCGAAGAATTGATTGGGATCAAAGAAACCAAGGGTAACAAAACACCGCAAAAAAACATGCGGGATGTACCCAACGAGGTGCTTGCCGTTTACGCCGCTGAAGACGCCGATATCACCCGTTTGTTGTATGCCGTCCTGGAGCCTGAACTTGAAAAACTAGGCCAAAAAGATTTATTTGTTGAGGTGGACTGCCGGTTGGTCCCCGTTTTGGCCGCGATGGAAAGAGAAGGTATTCGTCTGGATACCAAGGTTCTCAAAGAATTTTCGGGATCCTTGGAAGCGGACCTGAAGCGACTCGAGAAATCCATTCATTCCTTGGCCGGCGTTGATTTTAACATTGCTTCGCCCAAGCAATTGGGAGAAGGGCTTGTGGAAGAATTAAAACTGGAACCCAAGGCTAAGAAAACCAAAACCGGTCAATACAAAACCGACGAAGAAGTGCTAAGCGCTTTGGAATTTCAATCCCCGATCGTGGCCCAGGTGCTGGAATACCGCGAAGCCCTCAAGCTACGCTCCACGTACGCCGAAGCCTTGCCGGAACTGATTCGTCCCTGGAGCGGCCGGATTCATACGTCGTACCATCAGCATGTGACCGCCACGGGTCGGCTGAGCAGTCAAAGTCCCAATTTGCAAAACATTCCCATTCGAACCCCCAAAGGACGGGAAATCCGCAAAGCCTTTGTAGCCAGGGAAGAGGAAGGTTGGGTTTTGTTATCGGCGGATTATTCGCAGATCGAATTGCGGCTCATGGCCCACATGAGCAAGGACCCTCAGATGTTGGAAGATTTTGGGTCGGGTTTGGATATCCATGCGGCCACCGCGGCCCGGGTGTACCGTATCCCCCCAGATCGAGTGACCCCCGATATGCGGCGCAAAGCCAAGATGGTGAATTTTGGGATCATTTACGGCATCTCGGCCTTTGGGCTCAGCCAACGTCTGGGCGTTGGTCGGGCCGAAGCGGCTGACCTCATCAAGCAATACTTTGGGATTTATCCCGGGGTCCAGGCCTATATGCAAGAATGTGTTGCGCTGGCCCGTTCACGTGGTTATACCGAGACGTTGATGGGCCGCAGACGTTACCTCCGCGATTTGCAATCCAACAATGCGGCGGTTCGCGCTTTTGCGGAACGCAACGCCATCAATGCCCCGATACAGGGTTCCGCCGCCGATTTAATCAAGGTAGCGATGATTCGGGTTGACAAGGGCCTTCGAGCCGAGGGTCTCCAATCCAAATTGTTGTTACAAGTCCACGACGAATTGGTGCTGGACCAGGCTCCCGGTGAAGAAAAAGTGCTGGGCGACTTGGTTCGACGCGAAATGATCGGGGCGGGCTCGCTCTTGGTTCCGTTGGTGGTGGATTTGGGCCGCGGACCCGACTGGCTCAGCGCGCACTAAATTCCACCATCATGCGCATTTCATTTCCTGTCCCAATTCATGCCTTTGCGATTCTTTGCCTGAGTTTCGGCATTAGCAATGCCACATCCCTCCATTTAGTTGACAAGGTCGATAGCGACAGCCTGCCGGCCATGGATTTGAATGCGTACCGCTGGAATCCTTACCAAATCAGCCAAATTCAGTTTGATGCGGAA
>JAIXRA010000057.1 GCA_027485465.1 Bacteroidota bacterium
CGCATCAAGGAGCAGGTTGAAATGCTCGAAAAATACCAAGCCCGTTCCACTGTGGTCAGCACCAAGATTCATGATTTGGATGCCTATGCCTTGGCCCGGCACCGGGATCGCGCCGTGGTCAACCACCTGCATGTCCTGAACGGCGCCGTGGTCCGTTCGTACAACCTGGAATTTCGATTGGCTTTGGAGGACGAGGAAGATTCATCACGACTAATGGCCCAGGCGATGTTGGAAATTGCCGAACGGTACCGTCACGAGCCCCGCGAAATAGTCTGCAATGTATTGCCGGATAGCCCTCCTTTTCCGGGGGTTCGGGCCCGTATTCCGGCCAGCGGAGACCCCAAGAAACTGGTGGATCTCAGCCTCAAGAACGCCTTCTTTTGTTTGCAGGAAACCCTTAAAACCCCGGATCAACGCCAAAACGCCACGCGTTCGGATCGTTTGCTGTTGCAGGTCCAAAAGGACTTGCAGCTCAAGGAAGTCCCCTCGCTTATGGAGTGTTTTGATAACTCTCATTTTCAAGGCAGTCAAACGGTTTCATCTTGTGTTGTATTCCGTAACGGAAGGCCTTCCAAGCGGGATTACCGCTTGTTTAATCAAAGGGACAGTGCGGGTATTGACGATTTTGCGAGTATGCACGAAGTCATTACCCGACGCTATTCAAGAATTTTGGCCGAGGGAGGAGAATTGCCCGGTTTGGTGGTGATCGACGGAGGCAAAGGCCAGTTGAGTGCCGCCCGCGAAGCCATGACTGCCTTGGGCTTGGGCGATGTTCCCCTGATCGGGATCGCAAAGCGTCTGGAGGCTTTGTTCAGACCCGGTGATCCGCATCCCCTGATGCTGGACAAAAAGAGTCCCACCCTGCGTTTGTTGCAACAAATGAGAGACGAGGCTCACCGATTTGGTTTAAACCATCATCGACGCCGACGCAGCAAAAGCAATACGGCTTCCGAGTTGGTCAACCTTCCAGGGGTCGGACCCGTCACCGTTCGAAAATTATTGGAAGCTTTTGGTTCGGCCGAACAAGTTTACTTGGCCGGTACCGAGGCCCTTGCTCAGGTCGTAGGCCCCTCCATGGCGTCCAAAATCTTGGCAGCCATCCAAGGCTCCCAGGATCCACGGCCCGAATAGGCTATTTCGTTGTCACAAGAATCTCTTTGCGCAATTCGGCAAATTCCGGATCGACGGCGATTTTGTCCTTGAATTCGGGGTACGCGGCCAAAAGGGTTTGCACGGCCTTTCCCAATTCGGAAGCGTTGCGAGTTCGGGCTGCAAGGACGGCCTTCAGGTAGAGAACCGATGATTCGGTTGAAGAACCCAAGGCGTTCAGGGCTTCAGACGCTTTGGAATCCTCGCGGTTGAGGATATGAGCCAGGGCTTGCAAGGTACCTGCGGGTTGGTTCCCCAGAACTTGCAATGCTTCTTTGTATTGTCCTTTACGGATCAGGAGCACCGCCTCGTATGCTGGCAAGCTTTGTCCGTTGGCCTGGGCTCTTTTGATCACCAAGGCGAGTTTGGCCCAATCACCCAGATTGGTGGCGACCATGGCTTGGTTGCTCAGGACTTCCGTAGAATTCGGGGCGGCTTCGGCTGCAGCGTCCAAATTCTTGGAGGCTGTTTCGAAACGACCGCCTTGAATATCCATAACAGCTAGGTTGTTATAGGCCCGGTGATCGGCGGGAAAGCGCTGCTTGGTTTTTTCGAGGATATCGGCAGCCATGGCAGGAGAGCCGGCTTGTTCGGCGGTTGCCAGCATTTCGGATGCGGTAATTTCGGAAGATGGAACCCGAATGAGTTCCATGCGCTCTTCGAAGGAACGGGGAGCGACCTTGGTCATAATGACCATGTTAGCTCGTCGAAGTGGCGGCAAATATTCCTCGGTAATGATTTCCCAGGCTTCGTTCATCGCACGCAATTGGCTTTGCTTTTCGGTGCTGGACAACGAAGTATTACGGATAATTTCGACGACTTTTTCTTTGTTGGGAATGCGAGCAAATTCAATCCCTTGGAGCAAGCCTTTCCAATCTTCGGTTCCTTGGTTTTGAACGTAGAGGTTGCTGTTGTTAATATCGTAATTGATGTCCTTCAAGCCTTTGCTGGACCGCAGCGCGTCCACTACAAACTTGCCACCCGCACCGGCCCGTTCATTGGCCAGTTCGTTGTTAAACTGCAATTCGCCGTCAGGTGAAGCGTAACCATTGACTTCAATTTTGAGGATTTCTTTGGTTTTACTCAAAAAGTTAACCAGTTGCAAAATCTCTTTGCGCTTGCGTTCGCTCTCCCGGATCGTGGACTTGTTCAGTTCAAAGTAAATGGTCGCCTCAAAGGGTTGAACGGTATCCGGGACAAAGCCCGAAGCAATGGAACGAGGTGCGGAGGTGTAAGTGGCCGTCCGGCTGAGAAGGCTAGGGCCCTCGGTGAGCATGACATCGAAGCGATAGGTTTTGGCAGGCCACGGAGTTGTTGATCCTGCTTCCATCGCGGCTTTGGCAGCTTTGACATTTTTTTTGGAGCCACTGAAGGAGGCCACCTCCAGGAAGTACGAACGATTGGGAGCCTTATCGTTCATGGTTTCACCAAAGGTGAGGGTTCCCGCCGTCTCTTTGAGGGGATCGGCCTTGGTGCCGTTCATTCCCTTGACTTTGGGACCGGTAATAAGGTCTCTGGATTTGACCTTCGTTTGACCACCGTCTTTTTCGAGCAAGGTCATCACGGCGATACCGTTCTTGGCGATGGTTTTGGGGGCAATTTGGTAATTTACATCCAGTTGAGCCCGGTTGCCATGCAGTGTTAAAGGCGCTTCGTTGAGTCGGTAGTTCACTGCGTTGGAATCCAGTTTGAATTCTTTGGCGCAGGATCCCAAGAAAAGGCTGCCCAAGAAAAGGCAGGTGAACCCGATCCATGAA
>JAIXRA010000105.1 GCA_027485465.1 Bacteroidota bacterium
AACATCACCATGCGCTTGCAGGCCGATCCCTGCAGGGGCGATGCAAAATGTTTGCGGAGACGATCCTTGAGTGGCAAACCCTCCTTCATCAACGAAGCGTAGCGCGCCAAACCGTCGCCCACGGTCGGTCCCTCAAACATACCCTGCAAGCTCCCATATTGCCGGATGTAATCAGACCAAACCCCCATCATCCAAAGGGCATCGGTATCGCAGAGGGTCCTGTGAACAAAGCCTTTCATGGCAGCGGCTGTTCGAGGTGACGGGTTTCTTAGAAAATCGGCCGGACGATTCTCCATTCGATGCAACCAGTCCCCGGCCTTGGCCAGGATCGTTTCTCTCCGCCCCCAGGCCAAATGAGCCGCCAACAACCCCGCTATTTCGATATCCACAGGATCACCCCCGGCATATCGCCTGGGTATGGAGACCGGATCTTTGGCAACAAACCAAGGCGCGTTGTAATAACGAGCCGCACGCAACAAAGCTGCGTCCTGGGATGCCCTGGAATCCACGCGTCGCCGCAAAGGCATGGCGAGGACCTTTAGACGCCGGCCAAGGCCGACTCCAAGTCGTGTAACAAATCACGCACACCCTCCACCCCAACACTGAGGCGCAGCAAGGTATCCGTCACACCCGAGGCCAGGCGTTGTTCTCGGGGAATGCTTGCGTGGGTCATGCTGGCAGGATGCCCGATCAAGGACTCCACCCCACCCAACGATTCTGCCAACGCAAACAATCGCGTGGATGAGGCCACCTTCATGGCGTCTTCAATCCGGCCCGATGCCAAATCAAAGGAAATCATCCCCCCAAAACCCCTCATTTGGGCCGCCGCAACGGCATGGCCGGGGTGGTCCGGGAGTCCGGGCCAATAGACCTTGCCCACTTTGGGATGCGCCACCAAAAAGTGAGCAACCGCCTGACCATTTTCGCAATGAGCTTTCATACGCAGGTGCAATGTTTTGATTCCACGGAGGGCCAAATAACAATCCATGGGTCCCGGATTGGCACCGGAACTGTTCAGGATGAAGGCCAATTCTTCGTGTAATTCCTTTCGGTTGGTCGCCAAAAATCCCATCACCAAATCGCTGTGTCCGCCCAAGTACTTGGTCGCCGAATGCATGACCAAGTGCGCACCCAAATCCAGTGGATTCTGAAGATAGGGCGATGCAAAGGTGTTGTCCACCGCCAAAAGCACCCCTTTTTCATCCGCCAAAGCAGCCAGCGCGCGAATATCCGCCACCTTCATCAAGGGGTTGGTCGGCGTTTCTGCCCAAATTAACCGGGTCTTGGCGTTGATCGCAGCGCGCACTGACGAAAGATCGGTTTGATCCACCCAATGGAAACGAATCCCCATGGGCTCGTATTGTCGGGTAAACAAGCGATACGATCCTCCGTACAAATCATCCCCGCACACGACTTCGTCGCCAGGTCTTAGTCTTTTGAGGACCGCGTCAATCGCCCCCATTCCACTGGAAAAACACAATCCAAAGGATGCATTCTCCAGCGCAGCCAAGGCCATCTCCAATTGGCTACGGGTTGGGTTTTTACCACGAGCGTAGGCATAGCCTTTGTGCTGGCCCGGGGATTCCTGAACGTAGGTCGAAGTCTGAAAAATGGGGGTCATAATCGCCCCGGTGGTTGGATCCGGAAAAACCCCGGCATGGACTGCTTTGGTCGAAAAATCCCAGGATGACCCATCGTTGGAATGGCCTTCGTCGGATTGTGGAGAAAATAATGGCCCGTTTTGCATACCCAAATAAACAACAGGACGAGGGCTCCCCGAACGGCCGTGTATTTTTGTCTTGAAACAACCGCCTCGCCCCGTGATTTCCCGTCAAACCATCGATCGTATTCTGGATACGGCCCGCATCGAAGAAGTGGTCGGGGATTATGTAACACTCAAAAAAAGAGGAGGTAACTACCTAGGGCTTTGTCCTTTTCACAACGAAAAATCCCCCTCCTTTACGGTGACCCCCTCCAAGGGTATCTACAAATGTTTTGGGTGCGGGGTGGCCGGCAACGCCGTGGGCTTCCTTATGGCCCACGATCAGCTCACCTATCCCGACGCTTTGCGCCAATTGGCCATGCGCTACCAGATCGAAGTCGAAGAAGACCATCGGGCCGGGGATGACCCTCGCTTTCAAGCCGAAAAATCCCAGCGGGACCGCCTATGGGACCTCATGACCTTTGCGCATCAGTATTACCAGAAGATGCTTTGGGACCACCCCCGAGGGGTGGCGGTGGGCCTCTCTTACTTTCGAGAAAGGGGGTTAACTGACGAAAGTATTCGTCATTACGGCCTGGGCTACAGCCTCGAAGAATCCGATGCCTTGGCCCGCATGGCCTCCGATAGCGGGTTCACCACCGAGGAGCTGGAATTGGCCGGCCTTTGCTCCACCCACGAAAGCAGGGGCCTCTACGACCGTTTCCGCGGCCGCGTTTTGTTCCCGATTTACCACCTCAACGGCAAAGTCTTGGGATTTGGCGGACGGACCCTCAAAACCGATCGCAAAGAGGCCAAGTACATCAATTCCCCCGAAACCCCCCTGTATCGCAAAAGCGAAACCCTGTTTGGACTCCACCAGGCCCGGAAAGCGATGACCCAAAACAACCATGCCTACCTGGTCGAAGGGTACATGGATGTTATCTCCCTCTACCAAGCCGGGGTCCCTCATGTGGTTGCCAGCAGCGGCACCGCCCTGACACAGGAACAGGCCCGCCTGCTCAAGCGTTTTGTGTCCGAGGTCACCCTGATTTACGATGGCGATAGCGCCGGAATCAAAGCCGCCCTGCGCGGTATCGATTTGTTGTTGGAGAACGAGTTGAACCTGCGGGTGGTGGCTTTGCCGCCCAACGAAGACCCGGACAGCCTGGCACAACGCATGCAGGGCAGCGATTTAACGGAATGGCTAAAGTCTAATTCCCAAGACTTTATGGATTTTCAGCAAAATCTTTTGTTGAAAGAAGCAGGTCAAGACCCCATCCTCCGTAGCCAGGCCCTGCAAGTGGTTGCCGCCAGCATTGCCTGTGTGCGTGATCCCCTGCTCCAGGCGACTTACGTTCAACGCCTTGCCCAAGATGCCGGGCTGCCGGCCCAGGCCGTTCAGGAAGCCGTCACCAGGCATACCCATCAGCGGGCCAAACAAAGCCTCGAACAACGAAGCGCTCAGCGCGACGGCCACAGCCCCGCCGAAATCCCCGCCGACCGGCCTTCGTTGCCCGAAGCGGCCCACCAAGCCCCCACCCAGGGCCTCAACGATATCCCGCAGGAAAGCGAAATCCTACGGATCCTCGTTCAATCAGGAACCATGGAGGGGCTGGACGGCCGGCCCATGGTGGAGTTTTTGGCCGATACCCTGCACGAACTTCAATGGGATCATCCCGCCTGCGGTCAACTTTTGGAGGAATGCGTCCATCGTTGGCAGACAGACCGCCGCCTACCCGACATCAAGGAATTGGTTCAGCATCCCGACCCCTCCATTGCCAGCCTGACGTCTTCTTGGCTGGACAAGGATCACCGGGTTAGCCCCAATTGGGACCGCATGCACGATATCCCTGTTCGGGATCCCTCTGAGAACCTAAGTCGCGAATTCGAAGAAGCTTTCCATCGGCTCCTCCACAAAAAAGTCCTGCAACTGCACCGCACCAAAATTCAAGAGCTCAAAGAAAGCCCGGAACCCGAAGCACTTCTTCATCAAATTCGCGAACTCAAGGAAACCGAAACCATGCTCGCCAAAAAATTAGGCATGGTCATCACCCATTAAGTCACCGAGGATAGGCCACGCACCACAACCAAGCTCGGCCCCCATGGTCGATCCACCCAGCCTCAAAGGCCATCCACTCCTCGGGCATGAGCCCCTGCCTGACCTCACCAGACCAAGCAGGCCTGCACTCGTTGAGGGTAAACCCAACCTGCTGGCCCTGCGGAATTCCAACCAAATCAGTCGGGACACTTGAGGTCGGGGCAATTTTATTCAAAGTGGTAATTATTTGATTTTTACCAAATAAAGCGCTTTCTATTAAACCTCCTTTGTAGCAAGCCTCCTTGATGACCCACAGGAGTCCGGCGCCCATTTCGAGCCCGGCCGCCTCCATAACAAGCCGCACTTCATCCTCTTGACTAATGCGAGCTAGCACCCTTGCTTGCCGGTCGCTGCAGCATTCGATATCCACGCCCACCCTCTGCAGACCGGTCTTTCCTTGGGTAGCCGCAGCCCCCATACCCGGCGTATGCGATAGCGAAACAGCCAAGGAACGCCCCTCCCCCCCAAGAACCGGTTGGCCCTCTGTGGTCCGAGCCAAACGCCTGAGATCATCCCCCACCAAGAGAAACAGGGCCGTTCTTGAAGACAGCCATTGACGCTGGGCGGGCATGGCCTGTCCTATTCCGCCCTCCGGCCTTCCAGGCCAAGTATCAGCGATGGACGGATTCGATTCGGCCCAAGACCAAGCCTTTTCTTCAGGAACCAATGCCAGGCCCCAGGAACCGTTTTGAGCCCTCGCAATCCATGCCTCCGTTGTTTCGCCTGGGTTGGCAGCGCTCCGATTATCTTTGGCGTCCATCGCTGCAAAATACCATGATTCTATCCGACCAACGTATCCTCGCCGAGATTGCCCAAGGCCATATTTTGATTGAGCCTTTTGACCGTCAACACCTGGGTACCAATTCCTACGATGTTCATCTGGGTCGCTATTTGGCCGTCTACACCTCCAGGATCCTGGATGCCCGTCAGGACAATCCCGTAGAAGAAATCATCATCCCCGCCGAGGGCCTGGTCCTGCAGCCGGGGACCCTGTACCTGGGTGTCACCGAAGAATACACCGAAACCCACCGCCATGTTCCTTTCTTGGAAGGCAAATCCTCGGTAGGACGCCTGGGCATTGACATCCATGCCACCGCCGGCAAAGGCGATGTTGGGTTTTGCAATACCTGGACTTTGGAAATTTCCTGCACCCAGGCGGTTCGGGTCTATGCGGGGATGCCGATCGGTCAGTTAATCTACTTTGAGGTGGCCGGCGACATCGACCAATTGTACCATTCCAAAAAGAACGCCAAATACACCACCCGCACCGTCAAGCCCATGCCATCGCAGATGTGGCGCAATTCCTT
Source organism: Bacteroidota bacterium (assembly GCA_027485465.1). Classification (GTDB taxonomy): domain Bacteria; phylum Bacteroidota; class Bacteroidia; order UBA7662; family UBA7662; genus SYHX01. Next base: position 5,108 of record JAIXRA010000105.1, read on the forward strand.
TTGATTGAAAGCTCAGGGGGATGGGACTCGCTAAACCTTCGGCGGTTGGCACTAGGTTCGGTGTACCATTCCGCTGCCAGCCTGGGCCTTGGGCATCACCAAAATATCGGCGATTTGGACATGGTCCGGACGGGTTGCCATGAACCCAATCACCTCGGCCACATCCTCGGCATGCAAAGGCTCTAGTCCGTCGTAAACACTGCGCGCGCGCTCTGCATCGCCTTTGAATCGGACCAAGGAAAATTCCGTATCCACCATGCCAGGGGAAACCGTCCCCACTTTGACCCCAAACGGCAACAATTCCTGACGCATGGACTTGGCGATGGCCTCCACCCCAAATTTGGAAGCGCAATAAACCCCGCCCCCGGGATAGGTTTCTTTGCCTGAGGTGGAGCTGACATGCAACACTTGACCGCGTCCGGCCTTTTTCATATCCGGAACGACCACTCTGGTCACGTTAAGGAGGCCTTTGATATTCGTATCCAAAACTCGATCCACATCCTCCGGATCCGATTCATGCACGGCGTTCAGGCCTTGGGACAAACCGGCGTTGTTTAGCAAAAGTTGAACTGGTTTCCAGGCCTCCGGTAACAAACCATACGCTGATTCCACCGAAGCCCGATCGCGCACATCCACCTCCGCTATGGCGATACAGGCACCGGTTCCGGTTCCGGCGGCCCGATGATCTTGTTCCAAATGCCTTTTCAATTCCTCCAACCGGTCGATTCGCCGGGCCCAAAGGACCAGATTCCAACCCCTTTCCCAAAACCAACGCGCGGTGGCTTGACCAATTCCGGCACTGGCGCCTGTTATCAAGGCCGTGGGCCTCGTGGAAAAATCAGATGACATGGAAGTATTAAAAAGCGAAGGATGAACCTGGCATTCTGCAGGCCTGACGATTATTCAAACGTAAAAGAAACAATCCAAGTCCTGGAACGCAGGCTTTGAATAAAATTGGCGTATACATGTTGCTCCGGCACCATCACATTGCGCAATCCGTTGGCGACTTTGATTTCGGGGGATAACTTGAAATATTGCAGGTAGAGGTCCAGGCCCACCCCGGTTTCCACCGAATAATCGATGCGACGCAGCTTGACCCGATCCACATCGTCCACGACTTTTTCTTGGGAGGCCATATCTATGCTGGCTTTGAGCCCTCCCAAAACATAGACGCGGTAATCCTTCATGCGCTTGGACCGGAATTTGAGGGTCAAAGGCAAGTCCACATTTGCCATTTGGATGGATTTTTTGACCGGTAGGCTTTGGTTGGCAAAATCAAAAAGGAAATTGCGCTGCGAGAACATCAAAGTCGGCGTAAACCGAAGCGCCAGGTATTCGTGCAATCGGGCATCCGATACAATGCCCAGCTGAAAGCCCGGACCAAAAACAGGGGATACATAATTGAGATTGGTCAGGCCGGGAAGGGTGAGTGAATCTTTGAGCAAGAGGTGATGGCTGCTGCGATTGATGCCCACGTGAAACCCAAAATGAAAGGCTTTGGTATCGTAATAGGCGTTGTTTTGAGCGAGGGCCGATGGAGCGCAGAACCATCCCCCGGCCACCACCAAGCCCAAGCCAAGCCAAAAGGTCCTCGTCGCTGTTCTCATCCTTTGCGTGCGATATAAACGGAACTAATGCCCATGCTAAGTCTCCGTTGACGTAGCGGCTGAAGGCCCGCACGACTTAGGCGCTCTTCGAAGGCAGCGCCTTCGGGGAAAACCTGTACAGAAGCCGGCAAATAGGCGTAGGCAGCCCTGTCTTTGGACAACCACCCCCCGAGGGCGGGCATCAAGGATCGTGAATATAGATTCATAAGCCCTTTGACCAAAGGCGATGTGGGCCTGGAAAATTCAAGGACCATCAAATGCCCCCCGGGCCGTAGCACCCTTTGGAGTTCACCCAGACCCTTGTCCAGGTTTTCGAAATTCCGTACACCAAAAGCCACCGTCACTGCGTCAAAAGAACCATCCTCAAAGGGAAGGTTTTCGGCATCGGCTTGATCGAGGCGAACCCGGGGATGTAGTCCGTTTCGCTCTACTTTTTGGCGGCCAACCTCCAACATGCCCTCCGATATGTCGACGCCGATGACCTCGGCCTGCGGAAGATCTGCAGCCAGGGCCAAGGCCAAGTCGGCCGTGCCGGTCGCGACGTCCAAAACCCGACCGGGGATACCCCGCTCCCGGAGCATACGCAGAGCCACACGGCGCCATCGAACATCGATTCCCATCGAAAGCAATCGGTTCAGCAAATCATAACGACCCGATATGCCATCAAACATTCGGGCGACCTGGTCCTTTTTGGAATCCGAGCCTTCGCCGTAAGGCTTGATGGAGATGGATGCTAAATTCGATTCGGTTTTTGAGGTCATGGCTTTTCCTTCAAACGAAGGGAGGGCAAAGATAGTTCACAACAATCGGGCATACTTTTGGGCCTATGAATCCAAAAGCACCGGAAGAAATCCCCGTCAAGGCCTCCTACCTATCCAGCGGAGTCCGCATGGACCAACTTCCGGCGCCCGATCGCCCCGAATTTGCCCTGATAGGCCGTTCCAACGTCGGTAAATCCTCCCTCATCAACCGCTTGGCTCAACACCAAGGCCTAGCCAAAAGCTCGGCCAGCCCCGGCAAAACCCGCCTTATCAATCATTTTTTGTTTGAAATGCCCGCAGCAATGTCGATGTATGTGGTGGACCTTCCGGGGTACGGCTATGCCCGGGCCTCCAAAAAAGATATCGAGGCCTGGAACCTGATGATGAAACGCTACCTACGGGAACGCCCCAACTTGGTCTGCGTTCTTCAATTAATCGACAGCCGCCTGAGTCCCCAAAAGGCAGATTTGGATTTTGCGAATCAAATGGGCGAATGGGGATTGCCCTTGGTCTTGGTTTTTACCAAAACCGACAAAGACTCCATGGTCCAGGCCACCCGCAACGCGGACCGCTACGGCAAAGCCATGTTGGAATCCTGGGAGAGCCTACCTCCCACGTTTATGAGTTCAGCCACCAACGGCCGAGGACGCAACGAGATTCTAAAGTTTCTGATGGATTGCAGCAAGCAGTGGGTCAAGCAAGGCTAATCCGACCGAGCGAATCCGATCAGGCTAAGGCGCCAAGCGAGCCGGAACGGGACCCAGAATTTGGGTTCGACCTTGGGACTTACCCTCATAGGAAAGGGACGTCCATTCCAAATACCCTACGACCGGTGATGGATTGATGCCCCGGACATCGCAATCGTTGACGCAATCCTCCAGGGTTCCAGAATCCAAAACACGGCCATCCAAGCCACGCAAAACCCAGGCCCATCGCAGACCCAATCCATGACCCGAAACCCGAACCGACCA
>JAIXRA010000051.1 GCA_027485465.1 Bacteroidota bacterium
CCTTCCTACAAACAGCAGGATCGAAGCCCGGCCTACCAGGCCCGGGATGTCGCCTTGTGGTTGGGTTCCGTATGGAAAATTCCGGTTGTATTGGGTTCAGCCACACCGTCCGCCGAATCCTGGCAAGCTGCCCAAAGCGGCCGTTTGGCCAAGGTCGATTTGCCTCTGCGGTTCGCTGACCAAAAGATGCCGGAATGGGTCTGGGTTGATATGGTTCGCGAGAAACAAAGCGGCCGTGTGCAGGGCGAATTTTCGTCGACTTTGTTGGAGGCGATGCGGGATGAAATCTCGGCGGGGCGCCAGGTCCTGTTGTTCAAAAACCGAAGGGGGTATGCTCCTTCGTTGCATTGCGAAGACTGCGCTTGGACGGCCCGATGCAACCAATGCGATTTGGCCTTGGTCTATCACAAAAGCGAACACCGTTTGCGTTGCCATGGTTGTGGTCAGGTTTTTGCCTCGCCACCCGGTTGCAGTTCTTGCGGTAGTACGCGGCTTGTTTACAAAGGTTATGGAACCCAAAAGATCGAGGAGTCGCTGGCGCTGTTGTTACCTGAGGTCCGCGTGGCTCGCTTGGACCAGGACGCCGTCCGATCCAAAAACCTATACGGCAGGACCTTGGATGCCTTTCAGCGGGGCGATATTCAGGTTTTGGTTGGTACGCAAATGATCAGCAAAGGCCTTGATTTTCCCGGTGTCAATTTGGTCGGCGTCTTGGATGCGGACCAAGGATTGTTCCGTTCGCAATTCAGAGCCCAGGAGCGTAGTTATCAGCTCTTGGCGCAGTTGGCAGGTCGTTCGGGTCGGCACCAGGGCCAGGGCAGGATACTACTCCAAACACGCATGCCTCATCACCCGTTGTTTGGCTGGTTGGAGCGGGATGCCTATGCGGCCTTTATGGACCAGGAACTCCTGTATCGATCCCAGTTTGGTTACCCTCCCTATGTGCGACTTTTGCGTATTGGACTAAGCCATCCACATCAAGCCATGGTCGAAGAAGCAGCGGCCGAATTGGCAGGGGTCTGGCGGCCGGTATTGGGTTCTCGGCTTCTGGGTCCGGCGCCACCGTTGACCGCCTTGCTGCGCAACGAACATCGATTGGAGTTTTGGATCAAAAGCGAAAAAAACAGCGAGATTAGGCAGCGTTTGGCCGAATGGATACCGGCGGAACTGAAGCGCTTGCTTAGTATGCGCAAGTATCTTCATCTCAAGGTTTTTGTAGATGTTGACCCCGAATAATTTGTTGATATCAATCTATTTGTTTTGCCTATGAAATCGCAATTCCGCCGCCTCTTCGCCTATTTCGTTAACGGCCTTCTCTTGTTGGCCCCGGTGGGCCTAACCGTTTACGTAACAATCACTTTGTTCAATTGGCTGGACGGTTGGATTGTTACCCCTGTGCCAGGCCTGGGTTTGTTGATCTTGGTTTCGGGTATTACCGCCTTTGGTTATGTGGGCTCGATGTTCCTTTTTAGACCACTTTGGGGACTTGTCGAAAGCCTGTTGCAAAAGGCCCCGCTGATTAATCTGGTCTATAATTCGCTCAAAGATTTGGTGGACGCCTTTGTGGGGGACAAGAAAAAGTTTAACAAGGCCGTTTTGGTCGATTTAGGAAATGGTTGTCTCAAGCCCGGCTTTGTAACTGCTGAGTCACTGGCCATCGATTCTATGCTGGATGGGCCATCAGGAGCGGAGGGAGATGCATGGGTGGCGGTTTATTTCCCTCATTCCTACAATTTTTCGGGCAATGTCTATGTGGTCCGTCGTTCCCAAACTCGGAGCATCGACGCGCCCTCGGCGGATTTTATGAAATTTATCGTTTCGGGTGGGGTCATGCCGATCAAAAGCGCGCATGAATAAGTGGTTGGCGCGCATGATCTTGCGCATGGCTGGCTGGCGTTTGGGGCCCTTTCCGACCCATCTTCGCCGAGCGGTACTGGTGGTTGGACCCCATACCAGTACCTGGGATTTTCCGATCGCCTTGTTGGCCCGTATCGCTTTGGGTATCCATGTGAAATTTGTTGGTAAGGCCGAATTATTCAAGCCGCCGTTTGGTTTCTTGTTTAGGTATTGGGGTGGTATCCCGGTTCGGCGGGTTGTCAAGGAAGATACCGTTTCGGTGATCACCCGTTGTTTTGCCGAATACGATGATTTCCTATTTGGAATATCCCCCGAAGGATCCCGCAGTTTGGTTCCCAAGCTCCGCACCGGATTTTATTACATAGCCGCTGGGGCTGATGTTCCTATTGTCTTGGTGGGAATGGATTTCCACAAAAAAACCATCGAAGCAGGCCCTCTAATTCCACCCGGGTTGGGTGAGCGAGAAACCCTTTCGATGGTTGTTGATTATTTCAGCAAGGTCCGGGGCTGTCATCCCGAGAAGGGAATAGGCCCCGAACACTTACCGAAATAGAATCATCCGGTTGCCCGGATTACTTCTTCATCGATGCCTTCACGGCATCGTACCCAACCGGCGTGTTTTTGCCGATAACAGGGGTGCGAGGCTTGCTGGCCTTTTTGGCAGCGGCCTTCTTAGGAGCAGCGGC
>JAIXRA010000006.1 GCA_027485465.1 Bacteroidota bacterium
CCCCCTTCGGCGGTCAACCGACTGAGAATGCGCGTACCCGCTGCGTCGTAAAAAGCAACCTTTAATCCATCGTACAAATCCAGCCTATCCTGATTTCGGTGCCAAGCCGCCCTACCAGCTACGGCATGGGCCTTGACTTTGCCTTGGCTATAAAACCACCAATCCACCCCCTCCATTCGATCGACCCCGACCTCCAAAGGATGTCGAAACCGCTCGGCCTTCTCCCGATCCGGAGTGCATCCCCCGACCAACAAAAGGCCTAGGCCAAAAAAACGAAACCAAACCCGCATCCAATCCCCATTCCGCGCCCATCCACTCCACAGAGGGGTCCAAGAATCCATCAATCCGAGGTACGGACCGAGGTGCTTTCCTGAATCCAACAACCGACGCGGTAGGCATCGCCTCCTTTGTAGGGAGGGTTGTTAAAAAAGAGGGTTTCCTTTTTGGGGAAATAACCGCTGTATTTGTCCACCAACTGATCGCACTCTGTTTGCAGGGCCGGATTGGTACGAGCCGCCTGCTTGAATTTGTCAACCGCGGCCCAATAAACAGCCTGGGCCGAGATGCCACCGCCCCCACAGACATTGTAACTGGCGGCGTACAGGTTCCCAATGAACAGAAACGGCTTGCCCCAGTTTGGACGAAGCGCATTCGCTTGGAGGGCCAATTCCCTGGCTTTGTCGTATTGCTTGTCCTCGCTAAACAAAGCCGCATAATCCAAGGTATACTGCGCTTTGACGGAATCATCCGAGACCAATTTGAGGGCTTCTTGGTAGTAGGTATCGGCCTCCTTGGTTCGGTTGCTCTTGTGGAAACGACGAGCCAATTCGATGCCGAGGGCCGGCTGGGGATCGTCGGAAAACTTGCTGATGGCAACCTTCTCGTAAAATTCGGAATCCTTGCAGTTCTTTATCCTTAATTGGTTGTAGATAAGGTCTCTAAGTGCCTTTTCGGTATTGCCTGCCAGAAATTTGGCTTCAAAATTCTTGAGGATTTGATCGCAATTCTCAATCACCGAAATAGATAAGTCGGCATCCAATGCTGCTTTGTTTTCGGTGTAACGAAGGCGCTTGGTAGAATCCAAAGCTGGATTGGCGAGGTTCGCGTCGGCAATGCCCGTCAACTGATTGTACAAATCAAAGATTTGGTCTTGGTTCAAGGCCCCGCCCTTGAAGTCCTTGATGGCTACTTTGAAGTAATATCCCAGAACAAAAGGCTCGGTAGCCTGACCGCCGACCTGTACCGCCACTTCAAAGGCCTCACGGATGCGTTGATTCTGGCCGGGGATGAAATCCAGCATGTCAACCGCCTTGCGACCCAAGGCATTGGAAGCGCTCTTGGGGAAGAACTTGGCCCTTGCGTCGTAAATCAACAACAAGGTATCCAAAAGGGGCGTGCGTAGTGTGGAGTCTTTTTGGGCCTTCAAACGGTCCTTGAACATAGCAATCCCGTCAATATGCGTCTGCTCGCGCGAGCACGGTGCCTGCTCAAAAACATAGCGCCATGGCTCCAAAGCAGCTGCAAAATTCTTTTGTTTGAAAAATTCCCGGTAGAGTGAGATGTTTTGGATGGTCTGAACGCTGTCCACCCCCCATTTTTTGGAACAATCGACCTGAGCGCTCACGATCTCCGTGGAAAACAGGCCTAGGCCAGCAACGAAAAGGAAGAGACTGGTAAAGATTTGCTTGAAAGGTGTTTTCATTTTGGGCGGGAAAAGCTGTTTAGGGTATAAGTTCTAATGTTATAAAACGCAGAAATGGCAATATAAGTTTCAAAATGGCCCGAAGGCAATTCCGTATTTTTTCGAGGCGAAATTAATCGTAGACCCTCCGGATAAACCAACGATCGTTGAGATTTAAGGAAAGGTTGAAGCGCACAAAATCTTCACGCAACAAACCCTGACGGAGGATGCCCCAACGACCCGCCTCCAATCCAAAATTCAAAACGCTCACCGATCTTCTCAAGGGGATCCCCAAACCAAGGTGGATTCCTGCCTCGGGAATGGATTGATTCCGAAGGCGAAGTCCCCCGGGGCTGTACCTTAATCCGGCTCGGTAGATCACGGACCGACCCGATGAGCCGCCCCCTGGCTTCACCAGCCTGTACCCACCCCAACGCAATGTCCATTGATTCTGCATGGAATCCGAACGACCCATCGCCCTCCATTGGCTAAGGGGCTCATAATTCAATTCCAAGCCGGTTCCAGCCTTGCCTTCCTTTTCGAGCCAATAGCCCAAGCTGGCTTTGAGGGGCATGGACAGGTCGCCCTTGGATTCGGGCAGGCTGTAAACCGTATCGCGGACCCTGGGGGTGCCGGCAATAAGCGTATAACGCTCAGCCAGAATAGTTTGACGCATGGCAGCATCAAAGGGCAGGCGCAGAGCAAGGCCCCAAGTCCCTCGCCAAGCGGTGGTGGGCTTGCCGGGTTGAAACTGAAAACCGATCTGATGGTAAAGGTCCAAGACGGACCATTGATCCTGAACACGGACATTAAAGGCCTGAATGGAATCGGGAAAAACCCGACGAAATTCACGAATACTCTTTCCAAAGAGGGCATTGGCGGTGTAACCCACCCTCCAATGTGAATTTATTTGCCAACCCCAGGCCCAGGCCAGACGGTTGAACCCCCCCCGACCTGTATAGAATTCGTCCACCTGGTAAGGGACCTGTCCACCTCCCGGATCGACCAACCCACGACCCGATACATCGTAATTGGTGAGTGCAAAGGGCGTAAACGAAAGGGAGGTACCCAAGGATTTTCCGACCGGCACCGCCAATGCCAAGTGACTGAGGTTGATATTGGATTTGGTCAGCGCCTGATCGTTGGTGCGCAGAAAGGAAAAGCGGGCCTGTGTTCCTATTTCCATGCGGGTCAATGCTCCTTGACCCAAAGACGCTGGGTTCTCGGTGTTAATCCACAAAGGATGGGTCACAGCCGCCTGCATTCCACCCAGGCCTCCAAAGGCGGAACCAACCAGGGGCTGAAATTCTCCCATACCAAAACGAGCATAGGGAGAGCCGTAGTTAGCAATTTGGGCTCGGACCCCCAGGCAACCCCACAACACAAAGAAGGTCACCAAGTACGAAGGGGCCCAAGGGCGTTTAGGATTGTGGTTTTGCATGGAATAGCAAGGTAAAAAGACCGTGCAGGGCCAGGTTTGGCTCGGCAAAGATGGGGCCATCGGCCCGGATTTGGGCCAAAACCTCCGGCTTGGCATCTCCACCGCAGACCAGGACCCCTGCCCCAGGCTGGACCTGGTTCCATCGCCGTGTATGGTCCTGAATTTCAGCGATCCACCCCCCCTGCGCCCCGGCATGAATCGCCTCCAGGGTGCTCTTGCCCGGGTAGGGGGTCGGGGTATAGGATGGTTCAAGATCGGGCAATGCGGCGGTTTCACGATGCAAAGCCCGGTAACGCATGCGCAGTCCCGGTGATATCAATCCACCCAAATGCGTGGCAGGACCCCCGGTTTGCGAAGGCAGGAGCCAATCCACGGTCAGGCAGGTCCCCAGTCCCAGAACCATCCAGGCCTGGTCGGGGTGCAGGGCCAGCGCACCTGCCATCTGTATTTTTCGGTCCAAACCCAAAGTCTCGGGGGTCCGGTACTGGGTTTCAAAGGGCCAAAAAGAGGACCCATCCGGCCAAAAAGGGGGGGGCAAACCCGCCGATAGCCAAACTTCTTCCCAATAATTCCTGGGTAGAGAAACCGATGCCACCGCCGTTAAGGTGGGTCGGCCCAGAAGCAAAGCCTCCCGCAATGTTTCATGAACCCGGTTGAGAGGGGTACGCAGGACCTTCAGAAGCCCCCCTCCTTCATCCCATATACCCCATTTAATCAAGGTGTTACCAGCATCAATGGTCCAAATCATACGGGGATATTCTCTTCGCTAGCCGATTCTTGGCTGTAAAGTAAACGATATTCGGGGTGACGCAGAATCAAGGATTGATCCCGCTTGGGGTTCCAAACCAAAAGTCCCCCATCGGAAACCAATCCCTGAATTTCAAAGAAGCAACGGCCCTCCGGGCCATCAAAGGCACAGAATTGGCCCAACCCCCACAGGCGCTCCTTGCATTTTTGCAACCAATCGTCCTGGGGGAGCCCCTCCAATCCAGGAACCAACGCCCAAGACCAAGCCTCTAGGATGAGTTTGAGCAGGTCGGCGGCAACAGGGGCCGCAGGAGGGGCGCCATTCGATTGCTTGGCCCCCGATTCCTGTTCCAAAAGGAGAGAAGTGGCCCAAGGAAGCTCCTTTCCGAAGGTTTGTTGCAATAAGTTGAGGCCAAAGCCCACCAAGGCCTCCTGGAGACGGGGTCCTTGAACCTGGCTTTCGATGAGCAAACCACCCAATTTGCATCCCTGGGCATTAACCCAATCGTTGGGCCATTTGAGCAGAACCTGAACACCGGGGCGATAGGCCTCCACAGCCTGCGCAACGGCCAAAGCCAAGCGATACCCCCATTCAGGGGCTTTATCCAAGGACAAAGCAGGCCGGAAGTGCACCGAAGCCAAAAGTCCCTGTCCCGAATCACAAGTCCACGTTTGTCCCATGCGGCCCCGGCCTTTGATCTGATGCAGAGCCCAAACCACCGTGGCGGGGTTTTCTAGGCCGATTCCCCGCCTGTGCAGGAGTTCTCGTAGCGTATCTTGGGTGCTGTCCACCACCTCGTAAGCAAACACTTCAAAGGGGTGGTCCTTATTAGGTCCTACTGGACTCGGTAAATCGTTCATTGCCTAACTACTTTTGCAAAAATATTCTTTTCACCCCCCCGTTTCTTTATGACTACACCCGATCCCTCGTCGGACCATCCCCTTGTCCATGCTGTGGTTGAGGGCCTCGAAGACAAAAAAGGACAAAAAATCTGCATCATGGACCTTCGTCATCTGCGCGATCGCATGGCCGATTACTTTGTCATTGCCCAAGCCGAATCAGGCACCCAGCTACGAGCAATGGCTGAATCGGTGCAGGAAACCGTCAAAGCCCGTACCGGCCTGAGGGTCTGGGGCAGCGAAGGCCAGAACCACGGAAGGTGGATTCTCTTGGATTACGCCGATGTGGTGGTCCATCTTTTCTTACCCGAAATCCGGGAATTTTACAACCTCGAAAAACTCTGGAACGACGCAAGGATGACCTATCCACAGTCCCTTCCGGCCGATTCCAATCCTCAGTAACATGGCCAAGACCCGCAAACCCAAAATCAGCCCAAACGGACCCAATCCCGGGCCCAATGCCCCCAAAAAATCTTTCAACCTTTATTGGTTGTACATTGTTATTGCTCTGGTTTTACTTGGCTTGCAGTTCTTGAACTCAGGAACGGCATCCAAAACCATTTCCTGGAAAGAATTTACGGCTTTGGCCTCCAAAGGCGAAGTCGAAAAACTCGTAGGCTACAAACAAGATGACCTCTATGTTATGGAGGTTCACCTTACGGAGAAAGCCATGGAATCAGAGAAGTACAGGGAATTTCGTAACAAAAGTTTTGGCGCTCCCCGCAACAATCCCTATTACTTCACTGAAAGCTCACCCGAAAGTTTGGAAAACCGACTCAATGACTGGGCCATCAAAGACAAAAAGGACGTGATTGCTGTCCAATGGGAGTCTAGGCATTCGTGGTTTAGCGATGCCTTGGGTTTCTTGTTACCAACACTTCTTTTGGTTGGCCTATGGTTTCTGTTGTTCCGGCGTGTGACATCGGGCGGTGGACCCGGCGGTCAGATTTTTAACATTGGCAAATCCAAAGCGACCCTTTTCGACAAGAACACCAAGGTTAACATTACTTTTAACGATGTCGCTGGCCTTGAAGAGGCCAAGGTGGAAGTGATGGAAGTGGTTGATTTTCTCAAAAACCCCAAAAAGTACACCGCATTGGGCGGAAAAATCCCCAAAGGAGTCTTGTTGGTGGGACCTCCGGGTACAGGCAAAACCTTGTTGGCCAAGGCGGTAGCCGGCGAAGCCCAGGTTCCTTTCTTCACCCTGAGCGGATCGGATTTTGTCGAAATGTTTGTCGGCGTCGGCGCCAGTCGGGTCCGGGATTTGTTCAAACAAGCCCGCGAAAAAGCCCCTTGTATCATTTTCATTGATGAAATTGATGCGGTTGGGCGATCCAGGGGCAAGAACCAAATCATGGGTGGGAATGACGAACGCGAAAGCACTTTGAATCAACTCTTGGTTGAAATGGATGGCTTCTCGACGGACCTGGGTATCATCATGATGGCCGCGACCAACCGACCGGATGTATTGGACCCCGCCCTTCTAAGGCCGGGACGCTTTGACCGTCAAATCAGCATTGATCGACCGGACCTTATTGGCAGAGAACAAATCTTCAAAGTCCACCTCAAAGCCCTCAAACTGGCAACCGAAGTGGATGCCCACAAACTGGCCGAACAGACCCCTGGATTTGCGGGAGCCGAAATCGCCAATGTGTGCAATGAAGCCGCCTTGATTGCAGCGCGAACCGACAAGAAGGAGGTCGAAATGATTGACTTCAATGCGGCCATCGATCGGGTGATAGGTGGCTTGGAAAAGAAAAACAAAATCATCTCCCCCGAAGAGAAGAAAATCGTGGCCTACCACGAGGCAGGCCATGCCGTTGTGGGATGGTTCCTGGACAGCACCGATCCATTGGTCAAGGTGAGCATCGTCCCCCGAGGCGTAGCCGCTTTGGGTTATGCCCAATACCTGCCCAAAGAGCAATACCTCTACACCACCGAACAGCTTTTGGATACCATGTGTATGACCCTGGGTGGTCGAGCGGCCGAAGAAGTGGTTTTTGGGCGAATTAGCACCGGCGCCCAGAACGACCTGGAGCGCATCACCCGTGTTGCCTACGGCATGGTCACCCTGTACGGAATGAGCAAAGCCGTGGGGCCGATTAGCTTCAACGATACCCAAGGCGAATACCAGTTCCGCAAGCCCTATTCAGAGGAAACAGCGTTGCTGATTGACCAAGAAGTCCGGGCCATTATCGACAAAGCCTATCAACAAACCCTGGCCTTGGTCAAATCCAAACGAGCTATTCTCGAAGCCATCGCCCAAGAATTGCTCGCCAAGGAGGTTATTTTCCAGGTGGACCTGGAGCGCCTGGCAGGACCTCGGCCCTTTGAACATGCATCGTTGATCGTTCCGGAACAAACAGACGAACCAAGCACCAGCGCAGCGCCTGATGCCGAAACGCCTGCCGAAGCGTCAAGTCCTTCCACTCCCAACGAACAACCCTAAAGCGGAATGGCGCTCTCATCGCGCGAGACCGTTATCCAGCGCCTGCGCAAAGCCCTGATTCACCCTTCCGACCCGCCCCTGCGGGTTCGACCGGAACAGGCGGCCGAAGGTCCTTTTGAACCCCTAGAGGAAGACTTGGCTCTGGCCTTTGCCAAGCGATTGTTGCAACTCAAAGGCCAATTTGTCTACGCCGAGACCCAAGCAGAATTGGCGACCTACTTGACCAAGGCCCTCGAAGGGGTTGATAATCGCCATCTCTTTTGTTTGGAACCCGAGATTCAGGATTTGTTAAGAAAATCGGGGCTTCCCTATCGAGTTGACACCGAACGAATGGAAGAAGCGGGGGTGGGTGTAACCGGCTGTGAGGCCTTGATTGCATGGAGCGGATCGGTCATGGTAAGTTCGGCCCAAGCCTACGGGCGTACTCTCACGGTGTACCCACCCATTCATTGGGTGGTGGCCCGCAGCAGTCAATTGGTACCCCGCCTCAAGGACGCCTTTGGCCTTCTGCGTCAGCGTTATTCAGATCAAAACTACCCTTCCATGGTTTCGACCATTACGGGACCCAGTCGGACCGCTGATATCGAGAAAACATTGGTATTGGGGGCGCATGGACCCCGAGAATTGTGGGTCTTTTTGTTGGAGGACGAAGCCAACGATAACAGTTGAGGCGGCCTATGAAGTCCATTTACCTCCTGAGTGATTTTCATCTGGGCAGCCCCTCGGTGGCGGCATCCCGTCCCCGGGAACAATTGTTGTTACGGTTTTTTGAGGAAACCTCGGCGGATGCCGCAGCGTATTACTTGTTAGGGGATGTTTTTGATTTTTGGTTTGAATTGCGGCACGCCGTTCCCAAACATTTTGTTCGTTTGCAGGGTTGCCTTGCCTCTTTGACCGATGCGGGCATTCCGGTCCATTATTTCACGGGCAACCACGACGCATGGACCTTTGGTTACTTGGAACAAGAGTTGGGTGTGATCCTGCATCGGGATACCCTGGTGACCGAATGGGAGGGAACGCATTTGTTGCTGGCCCACGGAGATGGCAAGGGGCCCGGCGATCGTGGATACAAGCGCCTCAAACGCGTTTTTAGCTCCCGCCTTAACCAACGCCTTTTTGGGCTCTTGCATCCGGATTTTTCTTTTGCCATTGCCCAAGGATGGTCCCGCCAAAGCCGAGCATCCCAAAGGATTGAATCGTACGGTCAGAACGGCCATCCACCTGTTTTTGACCCCACCAAGGAATGGTTGTATCAATACAGTCTGCGCAAACAAAAGGAGCGTCAACTAGCAGGGCTTGCCCCCTTGGATTACTTGGTCTTTGGGCATCGTCATTTGCCGATTTTTTGTCCCCTACCGGGTGGAGGGACCTATGTGAACCTGGGTGAGTGGATGCACCAACCCACCTACGCCCGTTTTCATGCCGGTATCCTGGATTTAAAAACCTACCCGGATCATCAAAGCTCGGGCTATGGCCGCCTTTCTATTTGACCTCCCCATGTTCCTTTCTACTTCAACCAAAGCCGCCCATGCTTGACCGGATTGCTCCCCTTCAGGCTCGATTTAATGACCTGGAACGCACGCTGCAGGACCCGGCTGTTTTTGGAGACTCGTCCAAAATGGCAAGTCTTAACAAAGAATACAGCAAGCTTCAGAAAATTCTAGAGGTGGCTGATCGTTATCGGAAAACCATCCAAAGAATCGAAGACGGCAAAATCTTTTTGACTGAAAACACCGATCCCGAATGGGCTGAATTGGGGCGCCAAGAACTCGACCAGGCCCAGGCCGAATTACCAGGTTTGGAAGAAGAGCTCACTTGGCTTCTCATTCCTCGGGATCCCGAAGATGACAAGGATGTCCTTCTCGAAATCAGAGCGGGAACCGGAGGCGACGAGGCCGGGCTTTTTGCGGGGGACCTGGCCCGTATGTACCAACGCTACTGCGAAAAACAAGGTTGGAAGGTGGAACTGCAGGATGCCAGCGAGAGTACGCTTGGTGGATACAAAGAAATCATTTATCGTGTTAGCGGTGACGAGGTCTTTGGGACACTGAAGTTCGAATCCGGTGTTCACCGTGTTCAGCGGGTCCCAGCCACCGAAACCCAGGGCCGGGTGCACACCTCCGCGGCCACGGTGGCCGTGATGCCCGAAGCCGAAGAAATTGATGTGGTTCTTAACCCGGCGGATATTGAACTTCAAACCGCCCGATCGGGGGGGGCCGGTGGTCAAAATGTCAACAAAGTCGAAACCAAAGTCATGTTAACCCATAAACCCACCGGCATTGTGGTAACCTGCCAAGTGGAACGATCGCAATTGGGGAACAGGGCCCGGGCCATGGAGATGCTGCGAACCCGTCTTTATGAACTTCAAAAACAAAAAGCGGATGCCGAAGAAGCTGGCAAACGCAAATCCATGGTCTCCACCGGCGACCGTTCGGCCAAGATCCGGACCTATAATTTCCCGCAGAGTCGGGTGACGGATCACCGAATCGGAATGACTGTCTATTCCCTGGATCAATTCATGGACGGCGATTTGAACGACATGATTAATGCGCTCAAATTGGCCGAGAATACCGAAAGACTGGCCGGGCTGAAAACCTGAGAACCTACTAAGTTCTTTTATCTTGCATCTTTGGACCTTTAAAACCAACAAAAAATTCCCTGTGAGTACACCTGCGAACCCCAAGGACCTTTCGGTCATTGCCAACATCAAAGGCCTGGTGATGGACGCCACGGCAGCCGCTCATTCAGGGCATCCGGGAGGAGCTTTTTCATCCTGTGATTTTGCGGCCTTGTTGTGGATGGAGGCCTTGCACTTTGCTCCTGACTTTCCCAAATGGCCCCTGAGGGACCGCTTTGTGTTATCGGCAGGCCATGAATCCATGCTGCTCTACAGCCTCCTGCATTTGTCAGGCATGCTGAGCATGGACGAAATCCGGCGTTTTCGTCAATTGGGTAGCCTTACCCCGGGTCATCCCGAAAGTCATTTGACGGCGGGTGTTGAAGCCACCACCGGCCCCTTGGGTCAAGGAGTCGCCATGGGCGTAGGTATGGCCGTTGCTGCCCTTCAGGAACAAGCCCTGCGCCCCTTGGATCGATTGCCTCGAATTTGGGTTCTGGCGGGGGATGGTGATTTGCAGGAAGATGTGGCATTGGGGGCCTGCCAACTGGCCGGGCATTGGGGGCTGGGGAATTTGGTTCTTTATTACGACAAAAACGATATTCAAATTTCGGGGCCCGTTGATAGGGTCAGTTCCTTGGACTTCAAGGCTCACTTTGAATCCATGCAATGGGAAGTCCTCGAAATCAATGGGCACGACCACCATGAATTACGGCAGGCGATGGAGCTGGCCACCCAGGCTGAGCGCAGTCGCCCTTTGTTCATCATCGGACAAAGCACCATGGCCCAAGGCGCCGCCACCATGGAGGGCCTGGCCAAAACCCACGGTGAGCCCCTCCCCGCCCAAGAAATTGCCGCTACCAAGAGCCGACTGGGTCTGGATCCCGAGGCCTCTTTTGCGGTCCAACCCGCCGTTTACGAACATTTCAACCGAAGACTCAAGGAACTCAACGTCCTTGCTGCCGGATACACCCCCCCAACGGCCCTCCAACAGGCACCTGAAATCGCTTGGCCCACCTACGAAACCGGCCAAAGCCTGGCAACCCGCGTTGCTTTTGGACAGGCCTTGGCCCAAATGGCCCCGAAGATGTTGGGGCTTACGGGCGGAAGTGCTGACCTTGAGCCCTCGAACAATACAGGGGCCTTTGCGGCTGCGGTTGGAGAGTTCACCCGAAATCACCGCAGCGGGCGCAACCTCGCATTTGGGGTACGCGAATTCCCCATGGCGGCTATTCTCAATGGGATGGCCCTCTACGCTCCGGATTTCAAACCGTTTGGCGCCACCTTTTTGACCTTCTCGGATTACATGCGCAATGCCATCCGGATGAGTGCCATCCAAAAAGTGCCGGTTTTGCATGTTTTTACCCACGATTCCATATTCCTGGGGGAAGACGGCCCAACGCACCAATCCGTTGAACATATCATGAGTCTTCGGGCAATCCCGGACCTTTGGGTCATGCGGCCGGCCGATGCCCGTGAAACCCAGGCCTGCCTGCGTTTGTGGGCGGCTCAAGGTCATCAACCGGCCGTACTCGCTTTGACCCGTCAGAACGTGCCCACCCTGCCTTGCACCGAAGATGCCCCCCAGGCCCTGGATGCCAAGGTGGCCCAAGGTGCGTACCTGGCCTGGAAGCAAGAAGGCTCGGATTCAACCTTGGCCCCGCTCTATGGGTACGCCACCGGGTCCGAGGTCGCCACGTTGATCAAAGCTTGCCAAGGCCTTGCCGAGAACGAAGAATCACTGCACCAACGCGAAATGCGTGTTTATTCGCTGCCTTGTTGGGAGCTTTTGGATGAACAACCCGCCGCTTACAAGGCCGAAGTCCTGGGACCTGCCCATGCCCGGCGTGTTTCGCTGGAAGCCGGCGTTACCCTGGGTTGGACCCGATTCACAGGCCTTGATGGCTTAACCATGGGAGTGGATACCTTCGGTTATTCAGCCCCGGGCTCAGACTTGGCCCGTCATTTTGGTCTGGAGCCACAACAGGTTCAGGATCGGATTGCCGCATGGCTCAACGGCACCCAAAATCCCGCCTAAAGAAATTTTCGTCATGAAAAACCTATTCAGCCCCCGTAGAATTCACCTCCTGCAGGCCTCCGCTATTCTTGGATTTTTTTCGCTGATGACCTTGTCGGTCTTGGCCCAATCCAATCCCAGCCCAGGCAAACCCCAAACCAAACCCGTTTGGATTACCGGAGCCATCATCCACGATGCGGTCAACCCTCCCTATCCCGGAGTCATCGGCTTCGACAAGGGAGAGATCGTCTATGTGGGCCGTGGTGCTGAAATCCGATTGGATGCGGTGAATTCTGAAATTATCGATGCCCGAGGTCAGCATGTTTATCCTGGATTTATTGCCCTCCATACCCTTCTGGGCTTGTACGAAATCGAATCGGTCCGCGCCACCAGGGATCATACCGAATCCGGCACCCTGAACCCCCATGTTCATGCCTTAATTGCTTACAATTCCGATTCTAGAATTGTCCCAACCGTTCGTAACCACGGGGTCCTGCTGGCGCAAATCGCCCCGGAAGGCGGTCTGATCTCGGGACGATCTGCAGTTGTGCAATTGGATGCCTGGAATTGGGAGGATGCCTGCATCAAAGCGGCCGATGGAATGTATTTGCAGTGGCCCTCCATGAGCAATAGCACCGGACCCCGAGCGCCCAGTGCCGAGGAACAAAACAAAGCCCGCAATCTCACCCTGGGCTCGCTGGAACAATACCTCAACGAGGCCCGTGATTACCACCTCCAAAACCCTAACAACGACCCCTCCGGGAATCAGCGACCTATCAACCTCAAACTGGCCTCAGCCAGCGGGTTATGGAACGGCCAAACCAAGGTCTTTGTACGAGTTGGGGATGCCAAAGGCATGGTGGCCGCCGTTGAATTTTTTGCCCGCTGGAACCTCAAACCGGTGTTGGTTGGAGCCGAGGAAGCGGACCAAATCCAAGATTGGCTGGCCGCCCAAAAAATTGATTTGATTTTGACCAAAGTACACCGACTCCCAAACCGAGACGGGGACCCCGTGTATTCGGCCTACGATGCTCCGGCCCGTTTAGCACGCGCAGGCGTTCGATTTGGGTTTAGCATGGATGGGGCCTGGAATCAGCGTAATCTACCTTACCAAGCCGGGCACGCCGTTGGCTTTGGGCTGGACACCTTGCGGGCCCTGCAGGCCTTAACCCTGGACGCCGCCCGCATTTTGGGCATTGAGGGTCGGTATGGCAGCCTCGAAGTGGGCAAAAGTGCGACGCTTTTCTTGTCCACTGGGGATGCACTGGATATGAGAGGAAACAACCCAACCCATGCCTTCGTCGATGGCCGCAGGGTCAACTTGGATGACAAACAAAAGGCGCTCTATCGCAAATTCAGCGAGAAATACGAGATCCCAGCGCGTTAATTGCCGGCAGGCTACTCGGCAAACATGGCCTGGAGCCGATCCGCAATCGCATCGGCGCTGTGCCCCTCAATGCCACTCCGCTCGATGAGTTGGACCAATTGACCTCCCTTAAACAAAGCAATGCAGGGGGAGGATGGAGGGTATGGCAAAAAATGAGTTCGCATTTCGTCAACGGCATCGGTCTCCATACCCGCAAAGACAGTCACCCGGGCTTTGGGAGCGGAGGCATGTTCCAGGGCTTTGCGAATACCGGGACGGGCATTGGCCGCTGCACAACCGCAGACTGAATTCACCACCACCAAGGCAAGGTCGTCTTGACGATTTACAAACTCTTGAACCTGTTCAGGGGTCCGTAATTCTTCAAAACCAAGGTCGGTTAATTCTTTGCGCATGGGCGCCACCATAAATTCGGGATAAGGCATAGATAGGAGATTTTTGGGTTGAAACAAGAAGACCCATCGTCCCTACGGGGTTAACGTGGTCTTCAACTGCAAAAATACAACGCTACCACCCCGGGCATCGTATATTTGCGGCCCAAACCAAAAACTATGGAAAGCGCTGTTGCTCAATACAAAGTCAAAGACATTGCCCTCGCCGAATGGGGTCGCAAAGAAATTCGTCTGGCCGAAGCCGAAATGCCGGGCCTGATGGCATTGCGTGAAGAATTCGGTCCCACCAAGCCCCTCAAAGGTGCCCGCATTGCCGGTTGCCTCCACATGACCATTCAGACCGCTGTTTTGATTGAAACCCTCAAGGAACTCGGCGCTGAAGTCAGCTGGTCTTCCTGCAATATTTTTTCGACCCAGGACCACGCCGCCGCCGCCATCGCCGCCGCCGGAATCCCGGTCTATGCATGGAAAGGGATGACCGAGGAAGAGTACGAATGGTGCATTGAACAAACGCTGCATGCATTTGAAGGCGGACTGCCTCTGAACATGATTCTTGACGATGGGGGTGATTTGACCAATGTTGTGTTAGATCGCTACCCTGAAATGGTCGCCGACCTCCGTGGTATCTCCGAAGAAACCACCACCGGTGTAGCCCGCCTCTACAAGCGGATGCGCGAAGGCACCCTGCCTGTTCCCGCCATTAATGTGAACGATTCCGTTACCAAATCCAAATTTGATAACAAATACGGTTGTCGCGAATCGGCCGTTGATGCGATCCGTCGTGCAACCGATGTTATGATGGCTGGCAAAGTTGCGGTGGTCTGCGGTTACGGAGATGTCGGCAAAGGAACTGCCGAAAGTCTTCGCGGGGCCGGTGCACGTGTTATTGTTACAGAGATTGATCCTATCTGCGCTTTGCAGGCCGCCATGGACGGTTACCAGGTTCAACGCTTGGATAGTGTTATCGACCGTGTGGACATGGTCGTAACAGCGACCGGAAACTGCAACATTGTGACCGACAGGCACTTTCGCAAGATGAAAGACAAAACCATTGTCTGCAACATCGGTCACTTTGACAACGAAATTGACATGGCCTGGTTAAACAAAAATCACGGATCATCCAAGTACACAGTCAAGCCGCAGGTCGATGTTTACACCATTGAGGGCCGCGAGATTATTGTTCTGGCCGAAGGCCGCCTGGTCAACCTTGGTTGCGCCATGGGACACCCTAGCTTTGTGATGTCCAACTCCTTTACCAATCAAACCTTGGCTCAAATGGAGTTGTGGAGCAATGCCGGTCATTACAGCAACCAGGTGTATGTCCTCCCCAAGCACCTGGACGAAAAGGTCGCTGCCTTGCATCTTTCGAAGGTCGGCGCCGAACTGGAAACCCTGAGCAACGAACAAGCCGATTATATCGGGGTAGGCCTCAACGGACCTTTCAAAACTGAAATGTACCGCTACTAGGCAGTGGGCGTTGGTTGTTGACGCATCCCCTTAGGGGAGATACCGGCAATCAACAGCCACGACGCCCAAGATCCACCACGATAACGCTGCAAAATCAAAAGGGCTGCCTTCGGGCAGCCCTTTTTGTTGGCCGACTAGGTCTCGAACCTAGACTCTTCTGAACCAAAATCAGACGTGTTGCCAATTACACCATCGGCCAGCTTGGTCCCCGTTTTGACAAACCCAGAGGCCTTTAGGGCCCTCCAAGGTCCGGAAACGGAGGGCAAATATAGCCCGATTCAGGGCATTTATCCCTATTTTCGGGGCTAAATTGAAGAGAAATGAGTTACCAGAAAATTAACAACCTCTTGGGATGGTTGGTTTTTGCCTTCGCGACGGCTGTTTACACCCTCACCCTGGAACCAACCACTTCCTTTTGGGACTGCGGTGAATTTATTTCGGCCTGTTTCAAATTGCAGGTGATGCACCCCCCCGGGGCGCCCTTTTTTATGCTCACAGGGCGTCTTTTCACGCTTTTGGCCGGTAGCCCCGAAAATGTAGCCTGGTCTGTCAATTTTCTGAGTGGACTCACCTCGGGTTTCACCATTCTCTTTTTGTTTTGGACGATTACAGCTTTGGGCCGAAAAATGCTCGAAAAAGAGCAACAAAGCCTTACCGGCTCCTCCCTTTGGTTGGTGATGGGGTCCGGCTTGGTGGGTGCTCTGGCTTATACTTTTTCGGACTCCTTTTGGTTCTCAGCCGTTGAAGGTGAGGTTTATGCCTATTCTTCTTTCTTCACAGCGGTTGTTTTCTGGGCTGTCTTGAAGTGGGAACGCGTTGCCGATGAGCCCTATGCCGATCGTTGGCTAGTGTTGATTGCTTATTTGATGGGCCTGTCCATCGGCGTCCACTTACTCAATTTGTTGGCAATTCCTGCGATTTGCTTGGTGGTCTACCTGCGCCATAACACACCCACTCCGCGCGGTGTTGTTTTGAGTCTTCTAGGGTCGGTCGGTGTCCTGGCCTTGGTTCAATACGGAATTATCCCCGGATTGCCCACCCTGGCCTCCAAGTTTGAGCTCTTAGCCGTCAACAGCATGGGGCTGCCTTTTGGATCTGGAAACTGGGCTTTTGCCCTTCTTTTTGTGGGCGGTTTGGCTTGGGGAATTGCCCATACCCATCGGACCGGCAAAGTTCTTTTGAACCAACTCTTGCTGGGAACTGCCTTTGTGGTGATCGGGTATTCTTCCTACAGCATGATTGTGATCCGATCCCATGCCGATCCCTCGATTAACATGAACAAACCATCGGATATTTTTTCGTTGTTATCTTACATTAACCGCGAACAATACGGCGATCGCCCTCTGCTTACGGGACCCTATTTCACTGCCGAAGTGGTAGACCAAGAAGAAGGCCCCATGAAATACCGCAAAGGGCCCAACAACTATGTCGAAGCAGGTCGCGACATTATTCCAATTTACGATCCAACTCAAAATACCTTTTTGCCCAGAGCC
>JAIXRA010000005.1 GCA_027485465.1 Bacteroidota bacterium
CCGTTTTTGCCAATTCCATCCGCGGTATAGACATAGGTTCCCGGCATCACAGCCTTTCCTCCCTGGGTACCGTCCCAAAGCACATCCACGTTGGTGGTTTCAAATATTTTCTGACCCCATCGATCGTAGACCCGAAAATCAAGGGTCCGAAGGTTCTTGGTATAGGAGCGAAACAAAGCATTCACCCCCTCTGTTTCGGGTAAAAACGCATTGGGGAAATCCATCACCACTGTATCCACCACCATCTTAAAAGGAATACTGTCCCTGCAGCCTGATCGGGTCGAAAAGGCCAGCATGTATCCGTAGAAAGTACCGGTATCGGTGTAGGAATGCACCGGATTAAAGGAAGAACTGCTGTTGCCGTCTCCAAAAAACCAATAAACCGAATCAATATTGGCCGAAAACTGGTTGGTGAAATAGACTGCCTGCGGAGCAAAGGCTGTATCCGATGGACTAATCGAAATCGCTGCGGAAATTGGATCCTCGTAATAATAAAGGGTATCCGGTAGGCTACGACAGCCGTTGGCATCCCGGGCAATCACCCAGACAAAGCCACTTCCTCCCGCACTCAGGTTGTAGGTGCTTCCGGTACTGCCATCGGACCATTCATAGGTCACACCACCGGTAGGCACCAAGGTCCTGTTGATTTGCTGGCAAAAAAAGAGGTCCGGCCCTAGGCTAACCGTGGTGGTAATTTCCGGCAATAGATACACCGAATCCACGTGAAAACAGGTGTCATCGTAAGCGCGGCAATAAACCCAACGGGGCTGAAGGAGGCTGAAATTCTGGACGGTTTGGTTTTGGTTCGTGATTTCGACATCACTCAACCAACGATAGGAGCGGAATCCAGCCAAAGGTTGCAAGGCCTGGCTTCGATCCCAACACCAGCGCAGGGTATCGTTCCCAAAGACCTCTTTGGGGGCCATGGTCCTGGCCCTCAGACTGTCCCGCAATACACATCCGGAAGCCGATATAACATCAAAATAAAACCACCGTGTTCCTGACACCACCGCTCTGCGTCTGAACAAGCCCGGTGCCCCCGGTAACAAAAACGGATCGGCAACCCAAGTAATGGAGAGAAGACCCCCGGAGGCATCCAGCGAATCGACCCGCAACCAAACGGTATCCCCTGGGCAGGATGTGGGTGGTGGGTATTTGGTGATAACGGGTGGAGGCGTGACCACCACGGTTTTGAAGGTGGTATCAAATTGTTGACAACCTTCGACCACCAAACGAACTCGGTAGGTACCGGGCGTTGTGAAGGTGTATTGGGTAGAGGCTGTTTGGGCACTGTGAACGGGTGGTTGACCTATGGTACCAATCGTCCACCAAACCGAAGAACCGGTGGTGCCGGTGTTTTCAAAACGAACCGGAGAACCCACACAAACATTGGTGTCGGATGGAGTCATGCGTATGCCCGCTCTGGGTCGCACCAATTCCAAATCCAGTTTGAATATCAGCGCATTGCAATTACTGGATTGGTTAAACGGGTAAACCGCTGAAGAGGTCACCGGAAAATCTGAATTACCACGACAACCGGCGCAAACCGCATGATAGACAATCCCATCGGGCGAAAAACGACTGGTCCCACCGTCCACATGTTCCTCCGAAATCGATCCCCCCAAGTAGGTCGCGTAAACCAAGGTATCGGCATCCGGAGCCAGGACCAAAAGGTACATATCGCTTCCGGTTGTTCCAGGCTGAAGGGCATTGGCCGTGATCGGCAATCCCCGCATGGTTTGGATATTGGAATTAAAGGTGGTGTTCAAATCCCCACCCCAACCGCTCAGATAAATTTTGCCACAACGATCCACCAAAAAAGCCGTAAGCGACAACGCAGGTCCTGCCGACTGGGGAACCCCGTTCAAGAAAGGCAAACCCACCGGGGCCGACCAATAGAGGCTGTCCAAAAAAGGACTGTACTTTTGGATGTAATGTTTGGCTCCGGCCTGAAACCAGCGAGTTCCACTTTGATTAATGTTACCCATGCTGACACCCGCCACATAAATATGCCCGCGACTATCTCTTTCGAGAAGAAAATTCTGATCGTACGATGGAGTCCCGCAATAGCTAAGAGAAACCAATTGAGGTTGGCTAAAGGGCGGGTTACCGGTCCGCATCATCATCACATATCCGTCTGCTTGTCCGTTGTGGCTTAGGTCATAACCCCGGGCATGGTTCGGGAAAAAGGTGGTTTGGCTGAAGGTCGCACCCGCCACATAAACGGTATCACCCCCACCCGGCTTAATCGCGTACGTTGCATCCATGCTGCCACCCCCCAAATAGGTCGAAAACAACAATTGGTTGAGGTTCGGCGATAAACGGGCCACGACGCCGTCCATGGAGCCGCCAAAGCCGGCCTGCAAGGTTCCGGTCACCGATGTAACAGGGAAATTAGCCGACTGTGTATTGGATACCAACAAGACATCGCCGTTCGGTGCAACTACGACCTCACCCCTGCTATCATCCCCATAATTAAATTGAAGCGAAGAGGTCGTAAAAGGCGTCCCCACGGCATTCGTCCCTTCGGCCCCCGATCCGCCCAAGTAGGTGGAAGCCAGCAAGGAACCCGATGATGAAAGTCGTGTTACAAACAAATCATACGATCCACTGAGGGCAGGCTGATAGGCCCCGGCTGTGATCGGAAAGTTGGCCGAATTGGTCCGACCAAAAACCAATAGAGACTGGGCATTCTCGTCAAAAATCAAGGACGATGGCCGTTCCTGACCCAAGCCGCCTAAGTAGGTGCTAAAGAGGACCTGGCCGCCGTTGGGTGAATATTTGGTCAAGGCTACATCGTAGTAAAAATTGGGATTCCCGGAGGGTTGGTTCTGCCCGGGGGCAAAGCCAAAGGCCCCCAAGGTGGTGGGATAACCGGGGCCAAAGGCGATACCTCCCAAATACATGTTTCCGGCATTGTCATAAGTCGCCGTAAAGCCCCAATTATCGACCCCCGACCCGCTGTAGGTAGCGCCTATCATTCGGGGGTCCAGGACCAGAACTTCATCCGAAGCATAGGGCCCTGTTTGGTATTGCCAGTTTCCCTTTTTTTGAACCCAAGCGGATGCTACCGGAACCTTGGTGTAGCCATCAGCTTTTAAGGTCCACGATACCGGGGCCTCTTCGATATAATCCCCTATCTCGGCCGTGTAGATCAAGCGACCCGAAGCATCCAGGCGCTGCGGCACACCGCGGACCTGCATACGGATTTGGCTGGGGTCTGCGCCAGGACTCACATGAAACTCGTACTTGAATTCCCCATCCATACGCAGAACCCAATCGATACCCGGATAAAAATCCGGAAAACGGAGTTCACGCACCGGATAAAGGTCCTGGGCCCAGTTTTGGGGTTGAGATCCCCGCAGGTAATGGACCGGATAACCCAGACTATCCGCGCTTTGCATGGTTGAACGCTGTGCACGTGCCCCCACAAACCGTTGTTCCCAGGCATGGCCCCGCAAATTCCGAGATGGGTCAACCCCGTGCAATCCTTTTTCGGTATGACCCCCGTGACAACCGTCGTTTTGATAGGCCACCCAACGCAAACCATCCGCTTGAACAAAGAGTCGCAGACCCGGCAAATCGGCATGGGCAATAACCTCCTCGGGCCATTGACCTCGGTTAGGAACCAGGCCGGTGGCTGAAGGACCCGAAGTGTTCTGACGGGTTTCGCCGGTAAACCCGTGGGCCATGACCATCCAGGGCAGGCACAAGAACCCCGCGGCCCAAAGAAACAACCGCCAACTGGAGCGCAGGTTGGCTAGAGCCGGCATGAATAACATAACATAGGGATTGAAAACAACAAAATTAAGGCGAAGGGCATACCTCTAGAACGAGGGATCGGCCCAAAGCTTGCAACCAAGCCTGCCGATGTTCTTCGGGAACGAGGACGACAACCTGCTTCAAGCCTCGATGTTGGATGGTCTTGGCCAGGGCTTGCATCTGAAGATTCACCGCAAATTTGGACTGACCCGGCTTGTAGTGGTTGATGACCGCCCAGCGTACGGAGTCTACTGGCAGCCAATTGATCCAGTTGGTCCCTTGGCCTGACGCACCGGGGGCCAGGCTCACCAGCAGAGCCCCGGTTGAATCGGTCAGGGTGCGCAAGGCCGGCGATAGAAAACAAGCGCTTTGACCCGCCTTTCCAATGTTAACCCCCTTGCTGATGAACTGAGTCGGGGTGATCACCTGAACACAAGCCAGACGGCGTTCTTGCTCATAGAGCTCCGCCCAATAAACCACCACACCGCCCAGCAG